>DAOPYU010000170.1:0-9109 GCA_035353095.1 Candidatus Sumerlaeota bacterium
CCGGTGACGCTGCACAACATTGAGCGCACCGATGCAGGCGGCGCGTCTTTCCGGCAGCGCCTCCATCTCTTCGAGGATGTCCCTTTTTTCCGCCTCGGTCAACATCGCGGGCCTTTCCGCCGCCTTTCTTATCGGTCCACATCCGCCAGAACGAAATCTATACTCGCCACGATGGCCAGTAAATCTGCGATCATGAAACCCCGGCTGATCATCGGCGCCATCTGGATATGCGGGAAAGAGGGCACGCGTATCCGGGTGCGGTAGGAGTGGGTGTTTCCGTCGCTGACCAGGTAGTACGCATTGGCCCCCTTCGACGCCTCCGTGATGATCGCCGCCTGCCCCGGCGGGACCACCGGCCCCCAGGTCACCCCCAGAAAGTGCGGAATGAGCGTCTCGATGTCATGAAGCGTCCGATCCTTCGGCGGCGGAACCGCCAGCGCCTCACGCGATTTGTACGGCCCCTCCGGCATATTTTTCAGACACTGCTCGATGATCCGCAGGCTCTGGCGCATTTCCTCGACCCGCACCAGCGCCCGACCGTAACAATCACCCCGCTGCGCCGTCGGGATGTCGAATTCGAATTGATCGTACCCCGAATAGGGACGTTTCTTTCGGAAATCCCACTCCACCCCGCACGCGCGCAGACCCGGCCCGGTCACGCCCCACTCGACGGCTTCCTCGGCAGAGTACTCGCCAATCCCCACCGTTCGCGCGCGCAAGATGTTGTTGCGCATCACCAGATCGTCATATTCGTCCAGGCGGGCGGGCATGTAGTCCAGGAACTCGCGAACCATCTTCTCCCACCCTTTTGGGAGATCCTGCGCCACCCCGCCAATGCGGAACCACGCCGGGTGCATCCGCGCGCCACAGAACGCCTGAACGATCTCCAGAATCCGTTCCCGGTCGTTGAAGGTATAGAAAACAGGGGACATCTGCCCGAGATCCTGAGCAAACGTGCCATACCAGACCAGATGGCTCGCGATGCGGAACAATTCGCACATCATGACCCGAATTACCTGGGCACGCGCCGGAACCGTGATACCCGACAACGCTTCGACTGACAGAACATAGGGCATGTTGTTCAGCACGCCCCCGAGATAATCAATGCGATCCGTGTAAGGGATGTACGTGTGCCACGTCTGACGCTCCCCCATCTTTTCCGCGCCCCGGTGGTGGTACCCGATTTCGGGGACGGCATCCACAATCCGTTCCCCATCGAGTTGGACCACAAACCGGAGAACCCCGTGCATCCCGGGGTGTTGCGGCCCGAGGTTGAGGAACATGAAGTCATGGTCCTCGCTCCCGCGGCTCATGCCCCACTCTTCCGGCGAGAAGCGAAGCGCCTCCTGCTCGGCCTTCTGTTTGTCATCCGGCAGTACGAACGGCCCCATTTCGGTGGCGCGCGCGGGATGGTCCTTGCGCAGCGGGTGTCCGACCCAGGTGTCCGGCATCAGAATCCGCCGCAGGTTGGGGTGTCCCTCGAACCGGATGCCGAACATGTCCCAGACTTCGCGTTCGTACCAGTTGGCCGAAGGCCAGAGGCCCGTGAGAGTCGGCAGCGAGAGCCCATCCGGAGACAGGGACACCTTGACGCGAATATCGGAATTGCGGTCCATCGAGAGGAGGTGGTACACCCCCGTGAAATCTCCCGATGGGTTTCCCTCGTCCCGTTTCGCCCGCGCCCGCTCGTCAATCGCCGTCAAGTCGAACAGCATCCGGTAGGGAGCCGGCACTTCCTCCTTCAGGAAACGCAAGACCTGCTGGAGATCGTCCCCCGGAACCCAGACCGTCGGAATCCCATCGCGTGACGGCTCGATGCCGAAAGTGGTTCCGGGGAAACGGACCTGGAGTTCGTTCAGAATTTTCGGACAATCACCCATCAAATCTCTACCTTAGACCTCATCCGGTTCGCGTAAATGACCCGTCCGCCGCCGTTCTTCCCGTTTTACATCACGCAACACGGGCGTCTGGGGCTTCACCACCCCCTGCGGTCCCACCACCCAACTCAGGGGACGCTGCTCGCGGCCCACGTATTCCCGCAGCAGACACAACCCTTCCATGAACGCCTGCGGACTCGGGGGACAGCCGGGAATGTACACATCCACCGGCAGAATCTTGTCCACCCCCTGAACCACACTGTAGATGTCGTACATCCCACCGGAGTTCGCGCACGCCCCCATCGCAATCACCCAACGCGGTTCCATCATCTGGTCGTAAAGACGCCGGATGATGGGGGCCATCTTGATAAAGGGCGTCCCCGCAATAATCATCAGATCCGCTTCGCGCGGAGTTCCCCGAATCACCTCGGCCCCGAAACGGGCAATGTCGTACTTGCTCGTCAGGCTCGTGGCCATCTCGACGAAACAACAGGAAAGCCCGAACCCGAAGGGCCAGATCGAATTCTTCCGCCCCCAGCCGAGCAGATCGTCCAACCGGGCCAGAAGAAAAGGCCGGGGGGCCGGCTCGCCAAAAGCCTGACCCAATACGCGGACGGTTTTGGACTCGATGGATTCCGACCCCATCTTTCACCTCACGAATCAACAAGAATCCCGCAAGGATACCCAGCCATCTCGCAACGACCGGGCACCCTCAATTACTCCGACTTAATCGTTCTCTCCAAGGAAGGAAGCCCCTGCTCTTTGGTTCGATCCCGCCGTCCCCAGTCCAGTGCGCCGATTTTCCACACATACACCAGCGCAGCCAGCAGCAGAACAATAAAAACGACTGCCGAGACATATCCGGCCCAACCCACTTCCCGGAACGCCACCGCCCAGGAGAAAAGAAAAACACTCTCCAGGTCGAACACCACAAACAGCATCGCAACCAGATAGAACCGGACCGGGAAACGCGCGCGCGCGGAGCCGGTCGAAACGATCCCCGACTCGTAGGGCTCATCCTGGGCATGGTCCGCCCGCCGCTGTCCCAGGACATAGGACAGACCCACCATCCCGACCGTGATCACCAGAACCACGGCGGCGTAAACGAGAATCGGCCAGACCGGTGAAACCATCCTGTCGTCCCTCTTTCGGGTCCGATTACTTGACCGTCTCCAGCGTGATCTCCGTCCCTTTCAGGCCTTCCGATTCCGCGGTCAGACGTACTTTCCCGGTCTCTCCCGCTTTTGTGCGCAGAATCACCAGACACAGGCCATTGTAGGCCAAACGCTGCGACGCCTGGAACGACTCGAAACTGGTGGCGTCCCCATTGTCCACTCCGGCGATCTCGGCCGGTCCCTCGACCTTGAACTTCACCCGATTCTTCGAGCGGGGGACAGTCAACCCGGCCTTATCCGTGATGCGAACCGTAACAAACGAAAGATCCTGCCCATCCGCCGTCACTTTCGATCGATCGGCCGTCATGGCCACCGCCGCCGCTTCTCCCGTGGTCTTCACGGTGTCTTCGGCCCACTTCTTCCCGTTCTTGTAGGCGACCACCTTCAATTCACCCGGCTGATACACCACATCGTCCCAGCGAATACGATACGTGAGTTTTTCCATCTTCTTGCGGCCGAGCGACTGGCCATTGAGGAACAGTTCCGCCTCGTCGCCCGAGGTGTAGAGATGGACCGGCGTCACCTGTCCGACGCGTTCCGGCCAGTTCCAGTGGGGCAGCAGGTGCGCCATCGGCAGGTCTGGACGCCAGCGGGCCTGGTAAATGTAATAACGGTCCTTGGGGAATCCGGCCAGGTCAACGATCCCGAAATAGCTGCTCCGCGAGGGAACCTTGATTTTTCCGATTTCTTCCAGTTGCTTCTGCATCTGCGCCTTCTGGGCCGGATCCTGGAAGTTCAGCAGATTGGTCACATCGCTGCCGTAGGGGGTCGGTTCTCCCAGGTAGTCGAAACCCGTCCACACGAACTCGCCAAACGCGGCGGGATTTTCGTCCAGCGTCTTGAACTGATCGTCCGGCGGATAGGCCCAGCCGGGAGCGTCCACATCGTAGGAAGTGACCTGGAAGTTGGCCTCCGCATCCCGTCCCCGCTTCACCGGGAAGAAGTATTCCCCACGGGAACTGATACAGGACGACGTCTCACTGCCATACAACGGCTTCGTCAGATAATCCGGATGCTTGAGAAATCTGGCATAGACGGGCAGGTTGTAATTGATCCCCATCACATCCAGATACTTCGCAAATCCGCTGTCAATGGCGCCGTTCGCGTCATTGCACCCCGCCGACACGGGACGGGTGGGATCTTGCGCGTGGACAATCGCCGCCAGATGTTTTGGAAATTCCGGCTGGCGCTGTTCGAGGATTTCGTTCCCGATGCTCCACATGAACACGCTCGGGTGGTTGCGGTCACGCCGCACCATCGCCTGCAAATCCTTCACGTGCCACGCATCGTAGAGTTTGTTGTAATCCTTCGCCACCTTACCATGCTTCCAGCAATCGAACGCCTCATCAAACACCAGGAACCCCATCCGATCCGCCAGTTCCAGAAGTTCCGGGGACGGGGGATTGTGCGACGTGCGCAAGGCGTTGTCCCCCATTTCTTTCAGAATCTCGAGTTGCCGCTCGGTCGCCCGCAAATTCACCGCGGCCCCCAGCGCACCCAGATCGTGGTGGTTGCACGTTCCGTACACCTCCAGCCGCTTGCCATTCAGTTTAAACCCGTCGCGCGCCGTGAACTCGAGCGTCCGGAAACCGAACGGCGTGTCGTAGGCATCCACCTCTTTCCCCCCGACCGACACCACCGTCCGGGCCAGGTACCGGTTCGGCGTCACCGTGTCCCACCGCTTCGGCTTCGCCACCGAACCCGCGAGCGTGGCGGTCGTACAGCCTCCGGCGGGAACCTGGATCGTGGATTCCTCGCAGGAAGCGACTTTCGCGCCAACTTCATTCTTCGAGGAGTACTCGAAAACATCGGTCTGAACTTTCGCTTCCACCGCGTCCTTCGACTGGTTCTCCACCGTCACAGCCATCTTCATCTTACCCGCCGCGTCCGTAATTTCCGGAGTCGTGACATACGTTCCCCACAGCCCGACATGGACCGGGTCGGCCTTGACCATCCGGACGTGGCGGTAGATACCGGCGCCCGGGTACCAGCGCGAGTCCCAGTTCACCGTGTCGAGCCGCACAGCCAGGACATTCTTCGCGCCGAACTTCAGGTACGGCGTCAGGTCCATCCGAAACGAATTGTACCCATACGGCCAGGTTCCCACATACTCTCCGTTGAGCCAGATTTGGGCATTGGCCATCGCGCCATCGAAGTCCAGGAAAACCCGCTTGCCCTGGTCGGACGCCGGAACCTCGAAGTGCTTGCGGTACCATCCGATGCCCCGCCACGGCAGTTTGCCCGTGTTGTTGTCCAGATCGTCCCGGAACGGGCCCTCGATCCCCCAATCGTGCGGGACCGACAGGCTGCGCCACTTCGAGTCGTCGAACGCCACCGCTTCCGCCGAAACGCCCGCCGTGGCTTCCAGTTTATTGACGATCGCCTTACCGTCAGCGTCCGTCAGTTCCACCTCGGTGATCGAAGCCCATTTCCCACCTGGCAGGCCGGTGGTCTGAATACGCAGATATCGGTATTCCCCCTCGACCTTCAGCTCGACCCCGTCCTTTTTGTCGTTCTTGCTCTGATCGGACAGAACCTTCCAGTCCTTGTTGTCCGCCGAGCCCTCCACCACGTACTGATACGCCAATGGCAGTTCCCACGAGACCTTGACCGTCCCCAGTTTCACGGGTGTCTTCAGGTCAATCGTCAGACTCTGTTTGGGCGCCCCCCCTTCCGCGCACCAGCGCGTGGTCTTGTCGCCGTCAAACGCCAGCTCGGGGAGATTCCCCTTGCTCTCTTCCGAGGAAGACGCGGACACCGGAAACAGCCATTGCTTTCCCCCCGGTTCCGGAAGAGTCGTCTTGTCCGGCATGGGACCGAACCGCTGGAATTTCCAGTCGCTGTCGAACGATGAAACCTCACGCCCAAATCCCGATGCAGGCAGACACACGGACGCGATCAGTAAAGCCCCCAACAGATTTTTCATGACACACGATTCTCCTTTTGATATGCGCTTGTATGCGACACCCGGCAGGAAACGTTTCCTGCGAACCATCCTGTTGAATCAGGCGTACCCCATTTTTTCCCGGAACGAATCCTCGCAGGTCTCCCGCCAGAAATCGAGATTGAGCAGCAGATCCAGATGTTCGAGATACACCTCATCAATCTTCGTTGAACCCAGACCGGTCATCCCCTGAAGAAAACCGTTCACCAGCACGTTGGCCACATGAACCGCCGTGGGGGGATTGAACCGGCTGGCCCGGCTTTCCGAAGGATCGTGATGGAAAAACAGGACATCAATCAGCGAATCGTCCAGATTCCAATACCGCAGCAGGTGCGCTCCCGCTTCCGCATGCGAAGCCTGCATGCACTTCAGTTCGGCCTGTTCCATCGGCATTTCCTCGCTGGCCGACAGTTCCAGAGCCCGGGCATATCCCTTGGGATTGAAGGCCGCCATAAGCGGCTTGCCCAGATCGTGCAGAAGCCCCCCGATGAACGCGTCGTTGATCACCTGCCGGGCCAGCGCCACCTCCTCCGAGTCGGACTCCCCCTCGGGAATCACGATCTCCGACTCGGTGATCCACTTCGCAAAGAAAGCCACGGTAAAACTGTGATTCCAGAAATCCTCGGACGAAAACCCGTCCATCTCGACCGTGTCCAACAGCGACACCGTGTGGCAGAAAATCGCCAGCGCCATAACCACGTCCAGCCCCAGAATCTCGACCGCGTCCGCGGCTTCCATATCGAGGGGCGCTTGAGGCCCTGCGCTCAGTTTGGCCAGCAGAAACGCCTTCTCGCACATGCCCGGATCGGACGCCAGACGCTCCGCCACCTGAACCGCCTCGAGCGTCCGGTCGCGAATCCCTTCGATCAGGTCCCGATAGGGCGATTCCGCGTCTGGAAGCGATTCGATGGAAGACGTCATCTTGCGCAGGTCCACCGTTCGCAGCAACCGCTCGATCTGACACGCCCGGGACACCGCCATCTTCAGCGTTTCCATGTCACAGGGCTTCGGCACAAACTGATGCGCCGACCGGTGCCGTTTCAGAATACCGTCACGCCCCCCCGGCTGTGCCATGGCTATTCGAACCATTTCCGGGTGGTCGCGTTTGACCTGACGCAAAAGCGCCGAACCGTTCATGACCGGCATCCGCGTGTCGGCGATCACCACATCGCAAGGCTCGCGCGAGAGCAACGCAAGCGCTTCCTGTCCATTTTCGATCACCCGAATATGCCATTCGCGGCGCATGATCAGCAACTTGTGCTGAATGGCTTTCAGGACCCGCGGCGTGTCGTCCACAAACAAAATCTTCATTCGCATGCTGATAAGAATCCTGCTTCGACGCAATCCGAGCGTATTCTCATTCTCCGGGGAATAACGGCTCCCGGCCAGGTGCCGCTTTCCCCCTCGGTTCCCCCGACCGCTCCATCCCCGGAAAGGCTTCAATACGTCCCTTCATTTTCGAACTATACAGAAAACTCTCCCGCGAAACAAGACCAATACACACCGGAATCGGTTGGGATTGACCCCACCGCCGCCCCCTGATATAATCGGAAAAGTATGGGCCAGAGGATGGAACGAAAACCCCTCCGGCGCATGATCCGAAAGGAATTCCCGACATGCTGCTTCCTTTTCTGTTCGCCTCCGTGTTTCTGGCCAGTCCCGCGCCGGTAACGCCACTCCCCACGAAACCCACCCTCGCGCTCACACGCCCCCAGCAGAACCGGCCTCCGGTGTCGCGCTGGTTTGACGCGACCGCCGCCCTTCAGAAACGGAACCGGGCATCCCAGATCAACCCGCAACCAGCCCACACCCCCAGACTGCGTCCCCGCACGTTGCGGGCCGCCCCCACCGAACAACCGGGCGACAAGCGGACCTTCTGGATCGTGGACTTCACCAACTACGTCGCCACGGGCGTCATGACACCCAATCAGGAAAAAATCCCGGTCGAGGCGGAACTGGTCGCTGTCTCCGACCACGCCTACCTCTACGTGGAATCCGGACTCGGCCTCGACTCAACCGTGCTGGCCCAGTTGCAGAACGACTTTGAGACCAACATGTACGGCACCCTCGTGCCCGTCTTCGGCAACCCACCCGACGAACTCGACAACGACTCCCACATCACCATCCTGGTGGCCACCTTTGTCGGAACCTCCCTCGACGGGGCCACCGCCGCCGGATACTTCGACGACGCCAACGAATACACCGACACCGAAGCCTTCTACCGCGAGTTGGGCCACAGCTGCGAACGCGAGATGATCTACATCAACGCGGCCTTCGTCAACGACGCCAACCTCGCCTCCGCCCAGGGGATCTTTGCCCACGAGTTCCAGCACCTCATCCACTGGGGGCAGGACCCCGCCGAGGCCATCTGGCTCAACGAAGGGTGCTCGGAATACGCCATGATCCTGGCCGGATACGGAGACGCCGTCGAAGGGCACGCCATCGAGTACGGATTCAATCCCACCGAAAGCCTGACCGACTTCCAGAACACCCAGTCCCAGTATGGGGCCGTTTATTTCTTTACCAGCTATCTGGCCGCCCACTATGGCGGGGAACAGGGGATTCACCAACTGGTCGCGAGCAAACTCCACAGCGTGGAAAGCGTGGACGCCTTCCTGCGCGGAACCGTCGGGGTCCCCTTCCGTCAGGTCTATCGAGACTGGACCGTCACCAACATTCTGAGTGAAAGTTCAGGAATCTACACCTACCCCTTCGACAACACCCCCGCCTACTACCGGTATCTCTGGGATTTTCTGGGAATGCCCAGTTTCTTCACCCAGCGCTTCACTCAACTGGCCGACTCGCAAGTCGCCACCTACACCCCCCAGTGGGGAGCCGATTATTACCTGTTCCAGCGCGCCGCAGGAGAAGAGGGCGCCGACTTCCGCTGCGTGATTGATCTCGACGGTTCCGGTTGCTTCGACGCCACCTATGTCGCCCTCAATAATACCGGCGACGACCTCTTGGGGGGCGCTCTCTACACCCACCAGAGTCTCAGTGAAATAGACATCAAACCCAACGGACACGGCGAGTTCCAGATCCCGGCCTCCGACGATCTCTTCGCCCTCATTGTCCACAACACCACCCCCTTCGTCAAAGACGGCGACCCCACC
>DAOPYU010000171.1:0-9024 GCA_035353095.1 Candidatus Sumerlaeota bacterium
CCGTCCCTCCGGGACGGAACGGCTCATTGCCAGAACCGGCACTGAATCATAATGAGGGTTCTTTCTGGCAATTGCTCTATTCCGCCGCGCCGTAACGGTTGAACCACACCCGTTCCTCGAAGGCTTTCTTGGGTGGCGTGGGCCATTCGGTCCGCTCCGGAATCCCGACCGGCAACAGAATGCGCACGATTTTCCCCTCCGGCAGCCCCAGCAGGCGACCGACCGTCTCGGCGTGGTTCTCCAGGCGCAGCCACCCGTCAATCCAGACGCTGGCATAGCCGAGAGCGGTGATGGCCAGCAGCATGTTTTCGACTGCGGCAGCGCAGTCCTCAACCGCAAAATTGAACCTCTCGAAGACCGCTTCCGGCTCTTTGTCAATGACACAGGCGATGAAGGCCCGCGCCTGCTGAACGGCCTTGTTCCGGGTATGGAGCGCGCGGAGACCCGACAGGACCGTCTCGTCATCCACAATGACGAACGTGGGGGTCTGGCCGTTACAACCCGAGGGAGCGTCCAGACCCGCTTGAACAATTTTCCGTAAATCCTCGCGAGAAACGGGTTGCGGCAGATAGGCGCCCCGGTAGGAATGACGTCGGACGATGGCTTCAAATAGTTCCATAATGGACCTCTCCATCGGTTCAGTATTACACGAGGGGAACTTCGTATCTCCTCTCGTGTGTCGCGAGGAACTTCAAATCCCGTTCGGCACGAAAAGCGGCGGAATCGTCAACAGGCGCTGATAAAGCCGCTCGTACGATTCAGCCGCGCGGTTCCAGGAAAAATCCTCGCACATGCCCCGCCGCTGCAACTGCCGCCAGACCTCCGGCTGGTTGTGGTAAAGTTCCAGCGCCCGGCGGACTGTACTCAATAAACTGTCCTGCGTATAGGGAGTGAAGAAGAAACCGGTCGCTTCGTTGTTTTTCAGCGAGGCGGGAGTCACCGGGTGAACCGTGTCCACCAACCCGCCCGTGCGGTGGACAATCGGAACGGTGCCGTAGTGCAGGCTGAACATCTGGTTGAGTCCGCACGGTTCGTAGCGCGACAGCATCAGGAACACGTCGCCGCCCGCTTCGATGGCATGCGCCAGCGAGTTGTCGAACTCGAACTGGGCGCGCATCGTCTTGCGGTAGCGTTTGGCCGCCTTGGTGAGAGCCGCCTGATAATCGGGACGCCCGCTGCCCAGAAACACAAACTGAACCCCGAGCGCCATGAGTTTCGGCAGGGACTCGAGCAGGAGTTGAATCCCCTTCTGCGCGTCGAGGCGGTTGACCATCGCCAGAATCGGCGTCTCGGGTTCGACGGGCAGGCCCAGCCGCTCCTGCAGGTGACGTTTGCAGAGCGCCTTGCCCGACAGGTCGTCCGCCGAATACGGCGCGGCAATCAGCGGGTCGGCGCCCGTATTCCACTCGGCAGTATCCACCCCGTTCAGAATCCCGGTAATACGGTCGGCTCGATTGCCGAGAAATCCCTCCAGCCCGCACCCGAACTCCTGCGTGAGAATTTCTTCGGCATAACGGGGGCTGACGGTCGAGACCCAGTCGCTGAAGAAAATCCCCCCCTTCATCGGGTTCAGCCACCCCCAGTACTCCATCCGCTCGGCCTGAAACAGGGACGGGGACAGGCCCACCCGCTCGAGCAGGGAGAAATCGCAAAGCCCCTGGTAGGCCAGGTTGTGGATGGTGAAGAGAATGCGGGTCTTTGCGAAGAACTTGTCGTACCGGAACTTGACCTGGGCGCGCAGAAAAACGGGCAGGAAGGCCGCCTGCCAGTCGTTGCAATGGAGCACATCGGGCGCCCAGTCCAGCGCCTTGAGCAGCCAGACGACCGCCATGTTGAAACAGGCGAACCGCTCGGCGTTGTCCGGGTAGTCCGATCCGTTTTCACCGTACAATCCCGGGCGGTCGAAAAGTTCCGGACAGTCGAAGAAATAAACCGTGACCTGTCCCTTGTCGCCGGGATGGGCGTATCGGGTCTGATAGATCTTGCCCTGAAGATGGTTTCCGGGGAAATTCACCCAGAGTTCCGGCATGAGAACCCGCAGATCGTGTTCAGCGGGGTTAATACAGGCGTGGCGCGGCAGCACCACCCGCACGTCGTGCCCGCGCGCGGCCAGAGCCCGCGGCAACGCCCCCAGGACGTCGGCCAGCCCGCCTGTCTTGGCGAAGGGGATCATTTCGGAAGCGATCAAACAGATTCTCAAGCCCGGTCTCCTCATCCTTGGAAAAACTTAGTCGAAAAAGCGGTACTTGAACAGGGTCCAGAGCGACAGAAAGCCGTCGGCCCAATAGATTTTTTTCCCCTCGGACCGTCCGCGCGGGATGTAGGTGATGGGGATCTCGAGGATGTCATGCCCCGCCTTGATCAGTTTCACCGTCAACTCGACCGTAAAGGCAAAGTCGTTGTTGACCAGTTGAAAGTCCTGAATCAACTCGCGCCGGAACACCTGGTAACAGGTCTCGACATCGGTCAGGCGCGTGCCGAAAAGCAGATTTACGGCGATATTGAGAACCCGATTGCCTGCATATTGAAATCCGCCCATGTTGCCGGCGCCCTGCCCCAGAAACCGCGACCCGAACACCACATCGGCCCGACCGGCGCTCAACGGCGCCAGAAGCGCCGGGTAGTCCTCCGGATCGAGCTCCAGATCGGCGTCCTGAAAGATCACCACATCGCCCGTCGCCACCCGCAGCCCTTCCTTGAGCGCATGGCCGCGCCCCTGCGGGGCGGACTCGAAGATCACCTGAAAGTCGGGTTCTCCCTGGTGGGCCAGCAGAATCTCGCGTGTCCCGTCAATCGAGTGGCCGTCCACGACGATGATTTCTTTCTCGAAACCGGGCACTTGGACGCGCCGGACCTTCTCGATCACCGTGTCTATCGTCCGGTGCTCGTTGTAGGAGGGAATAATGACCGACAATTTCATGCGTGAACCGTCCTGTCCGGAAACCGGGTGCGGGAACACCAGCCTCACCCGCATTTAAGCCGATTCGGCACAACGCCGCAATCCGAAAATGGGCCTTGTGCGACCGGAAGTCTTTGGTGACAGCCACTTCAACGGAAATATGGGACGAACCGGGAGGGCGGGGACCGTCGGGGCGGGTTTGAAACCCGTCCCCTGCAGACAGTTTGGATTCGGGAAATCCCGAACAGGGAATGGCTAAAGGGTAATTTATTGTAAACCTTTTGCTAACCTCTATAAGAGGAACCGCGAAAGACGCTAAAATCGCGAAACACGTTCGTTTTTCGCGTTCTTCGCGATTTTCGCGGTTTCCAGCAGTTGTGTTCCAGAGAGAAATCAGCCGCATGTAACAGACGGTTAAAAGGTTACAATTTATGCCGATTCATTCCTCCCACTCCCCCCTTGCGCCCACGTGGTGTTCTGAGGCATGATACCACGTGGGGTATCCCCTGTCTTTCCGGGACTCCGGAGCGGAATTAAAACTCGCGCGGCGAGGAGGTTGTCTCTCTTGCATAATCTGATTCGGGATCTGACCGATCCCTTTCTTTTTCCCTTCCATGCCGTGATCGCCACCCTGTTCGGTCTGTTGTGGGGGAGTTTCATCAACGTCTGCATCTACCGGATTCCCACCGGACAGAAACTGACAATGCCCAATTCATACTGTTACAGCTGCGGCTCGCCCGTGCGCTGGTTCGACAATGTGCCCGTGCTGGCCTACTTCTGGCTCCGGGGACGGTGCCGCGTGTGCCGTTCGCCATTCAGCATCCGGTACGCCCTGATCGAATTGCTCACGGGTCTGCTGTTTCTGGCCATTTTCCTGCAATACCGTCTCTGCTGGGCCATGCCCACCTACCTGCTCTTCACCGGGCTGCTGCTGGTGGGGACGTTCACCGATTTCGACTACTGGATCATCCCCGACCGCGTGACACTGGGTGGCGCGGCGATGGGCGTGGCGCTGGCGCTCGTGCTGGCCTTTGTACCGCCGGTGGACCCCGACACCTGGATCGTGGCGCACGCCGGACCCATTCCGGCCACGCCGTTCGTGTGGTGGGGCCCGGTGGTCAACAGCATCGTGGGGGCGCTGGCCGGGGCGGGGGCGCTCTGGAGTATCGGGTTCATCGGTTCGATCGTTTTCCGAAAACCCGCGATGGGTCTCGGGGACAGTAAACTGCTCCTGGCCATTGGCGCTTTCTGTGGATGGAAAATAGCGGTCCTCAGCATCTTCATCGGATCGTTCAGCGGGGTTCTGCACTGGCTGCTGTTCATTCTGCCCATGTCCCTTCTGGAGAATCGGAAACGGAAAGCCGTTGTTCCGGAAGACACCGAGCATCCACAGGAACGTGCGGAGCGGGTTCAACTCCTGACCCAGAGCATTCAGGGAGACAATACGCCCGAGGGACAGGAACCGTCCAGTCGTTCCTTCACGCCCCAGGAGAAGTCCGTTCTCATGTGGCTCGTTTCGGAGCCGCCGGTTCCGCGCCGGGTCATGCGCCACCTGATGTTCGGACCGCACCTGGCGCTCGGTTCATTTCTCCTGATGCTCTTCGAGCGGCCGGTTATGATCTGGATCAATGACTGGTTGTTGCAGGTTTTCCCGGACGGTTTTGACCTCAGCCTCCTCGGAAAGATGTTCACCACGCCATGATCTACCTGGACCACGCCGCCACGAGTTGGCCCAAGCCCGAGACGGTGGGGGAGGCGATTGCCGCGTCCCTGGCCGAGCCGCTCGCCAACCCGGGGCGCGGTTTCCACACGGGCGCGATGCGGTCGGCCCGGCTGGTCTTCGAGACGCGTACCGCCCTGGCGCGTCTCCTCAACGCCCCACGCGCACAGGATGTCGTTTTCACCCGGGGAACCACCGAGGGACTGAACCTGGTCCTGAAAGGGTTCCTGAAACCGGGAGCGCGCGTGTGGGTGTCACCACTTGAGCACAACGCGCTACTGCGTCCGCTGGCGCGACTCGCGGCCGAACGCGGCGTGCAGGTGGAAACACTCGACGCCGACCCGTGGGGGCGTCTCGACCTCGACGCCCTGGCGCGGCGCGCTCGGACTGAACCGGAACCGGCCCTGGTGGCTGTTGCCCACGCCTCGAACGTCAACGGCGCCGTACAGGACCTGCGCGGCATCCGCGAAGCAATCGGCAAGAGTGTCCCTCTTCTGGTGGACGCGGCCCAGACCGCCGGGGTGCTGCCGCTGGACGTCCGCGCACCGGAGATAGACTTTCTCGCCTTCTCGGCACATAAGGGCCTGCTCGGCCCGACCGGTATCGGAGGGTGCTGTCTGTCCCCGAAACATGAGGTGACGCAATTGATCGAGGGGGGCACCGGCAGCCTTTCCGAATCCGCGGAACACCCGGCGCAGCGCCCGGAACGATACGAGGCGGGAACTCTCAACCTCCACGGCATCGCCGGACTGAAGGGCGCGCTCGATGGATTGCCCGAGCGGGAACTCCTGGGCACACACAAGCAAGCCATGACTCGAATCCTGCTCGACGGTTTGACGAAAATAGAAGGGGTACGGGTTGTTTCTCCCCTTGATGGGACGGCCCTGCTGGCTTCGTTTGTCGCCGAGGGAATTGTCTCCAACACTTTTGCAGAACAACTCGACCATCGGTACGGGATTTTGTGCCGTTCCGGTCTGCACTGCGCGCCCGCCACGCACCGGTACCTGGGGACTTTCCCGGAGGGTACGGTGCGTTTCTCCCCGGGATGGGGAACAGCAGAAACGGATTGTCAGACCGCGCTCGATGCGGTACGCGCAGTCATGAATAAGAAATGACTCCTGAAGAAAGAGGAGGGGACAGATTCAATCCATGCCCGATTCTGCGACTGACCCGTCCCCGATTCTTCTCTACCTGCGTCCCTCGGACCCGACCCGAACGGCCATTTCGGAATACGCTGGCCATTTTCTGGAAGCCTTGAGAAATCTCTCGGGGGTGGAAGTCGTTGACTTCCTCTCTCCCGAAGTGACCGAACGGATTGATACCCGTGAAGACCGCAACGCGGTGCTGCTGGCGGTCGAGGAACGCATTCAACCCTACCTGCGCGAGGAGCGCCGGATCATCGTACACGCCGACGCGGGCAACGCCCTCCATCGCGAATTCTGGGCGACAATCCGCCTGCAGGAACTGCTCCTGAAGGCCCGTTTTTTCTGTACGGTCCACGACCCGCCTCAACTCTGTTCGAACCCGTACCGCTACGTCCACACCGAATACGCCGGTCTCACGCGGCTGCGCCTTTTTAACGTCGCCCTGACCAAGGCGGCGGAGACGGCGGTCGCGTGGGGCAAACACCAGATCGAGCGCCGGTTTGTCCGTCGCTGCGAGGCCCTGCTCGCCCTGACCGAGGCCGGTTGCGGCGTCCTTCGGACCCACCCGCTCTACCGCGGCGCGCGGATCGAACGACTGAACCACGTCTTTGCGGAATCTGTCCCTGAATCCAGGGATTATACAAGCTTTCAACCCATCTCCGACCCGGTTCTGGCTTCCGTCCGCCCGGACGAAATCCTCATCACGTTCTTCAGTTTCATCGCGCCGAACAAAGGGATCGAGGATCTCCTCGAGGGCTTTGAGCAACTGACCAACCGGCTGAGTGAAGCCGGTCGGGCCATCCCCGTCCGTCTTTTGATTTTCGGAGGCGTCTCGCCAAGGGCCTGCCCCCCCGGTTATCTTGATACGCTTGAGCGCCGCGTGGCCGGGTCTCGCCACGCCCGCCAAATCCACTTCGCGCCCGGGTTTGCTGAAACGACACTCCGCGACGCCCGGCTCGAACGGACGGACATCCTCGTGTTGCCTTTCCGCACCGCTCCCGGTGTGGCGTTCAGTTCGGCCAGCGCCATCCGAGCGCTCGCCCTGGGGAAAGCCATTGTGGCTGCCGCCGCCAACACGATCGAGGAAGAAATCGTCCACAATCAGACCGGCCTGATGTATCCCGAAGGGGATACCAACGCCCTGGCGGAGCGTTTACTCGAACTCTGTGTCAACCCGCCCCTGCGCCTGCGCCTGGCCACTACCGCACAGCGCCACGCGCGGGAAGACCATTTCCCCGAGGCTGTGGCCCGGCAACTCGAACGCCTTTATTTCCCACAGGGGCACTGACCGGAACGGACTTCAGATACGTTCCCTTTTGAAGGAGGTTTCCCATGAATCGCCGCGATCTTCTGAAATGTCTGGGAATAGGCGCCACAACCCTGGCTCTGGCAGGATGCAGTCAGCCCGGTCTGTCCCTTTTCTCCAGACGAAAACGTCCGAATTTCGTTTTCTTCCTGGTGGACGATCTGGGCTGGGCCGATGTGGGATGCTATGGCTCGACCTTCTGCGAAACCCCCAACACGGACCGCCTGGCCGCCAGCGGCGTGCGTTTCACTGACGCCTACGCCGCCGCACCGGTTTGCTCGCCCACGCGCGCCAGTATCATGACCGGCAGGTATCCGGCCCGGCTCAATATCACGGACTGGATTCCAGGGGACAATCCGAAAAATAAGAGACTGCTTGGCCCTCCGGACCTGGATGCGTTGCCGCTGGAGGAAGTCACGGTGGCCGAAGCCTTGAAGAAATCCGGGTATGCGACTTATTTCGTCGGGAAATGGCACCTCGGGGATGAGGGACACTCTCCGGAGAACCAGGGGTTCGACACCAACATCGGGGGGACGCACCTGGGACAACCCGCGAATGGATATTATGTCCCTTACAAAAATCCAAAACTGCCGGATGGACCGCCGGGAGAATACCTGACCGACCGCCTCGCTTCGGAGACGATCCGCTGTATCACCGACCACGTGAAGAATCGGCCCGATCAGCCTTTTCTGGCCTTCCACTGTTTCTACACGGTCCATCAACCCATCCAGCCGTGCAAGAAGCACCTGGACCGTTTTCGGGCCAAAGCCGCGACCTTGCCGAAACGCAATCCCGATTCCATCTTCCGGAAGGAACACGAAGCCATCACAAGAATCCGGCAGGACAACCCGGCCTACGCTTCGATGGTCTATTCGATGGACGAAAACCTGGGGCGAGTGCTCGACACGCTCAAGGAGTTGGGCATTGACAACGAGACCGTCGTCTTTTTTACGTCCGACAATGGCGGCCTTTCCACCCAGCTGCGCGGACAGGCGCCGACGTCGAACCTGCCGCTGCGGGCGGGCAAGGGGTGGCTCTATGAGGGAGGCATTCGGGAACCCCTGATCGTGCGGGCGCCGGGTTTGACTCGTGGCGGGGGCGTGTGTTCAACCCCGGTTGTCAGTACGGACTTCTTCCCCACGATCCTGGACCTCGCTGGCCTGTCCCTTCAACCCCGGTTGCACCGCGATGGCGTGAGCCTGAAACCCCTGCTTCGCGGAGAATCCTCCCTGTCCCGCAAGGCGATCTTCTGGCATTTTCCGCATTACCACTCGAGCGGTTGGACACCCGGCGGCGCCGTGCGGGCCGGCGAGTGGAAACTCATCGAGTTCTACGAACCGGGAACCGTGGAGTTGTATAACCTGCGCGACGACATGGGAGAACAGTTGAACCAGGCCCAGACCTTTCCCCAGATCGTGGAAGAATTGCGCACGCTCCTCCACAACTGGCAGCGCGAAGTGGGCGCGAAAATGCCCCTGCCCAATCCGGACTACGAGCCGGAGATCGGAAGAAATATTCCCTGAGCCGGGCCTCGGGTTACCGGTACAGAATGCACCGGCAACTGTGTGTCTCGGAGAAGGTCACCGAATCGGGATAGGCTTCACGGCATTCGGGGCGCGCCTCGGGACAGCGCGGATGGAAGTGGCACCCTTGTGGCGGGGTGATGGGCGACGGGACATCGCCTTCCAGCACGATCCGCTTCCGCCCCGTCTCCGCGTCTACCACCGGCACCGCCGAGAGCAGCGCCCGCGTGTAGGGATGCCGTGCCGAGGCGAAGATCTCCTCTGCTGTCCCCTCTTCCACCACCCGACCCAGGTACATCACCGACACCCGGTCGGCCAGGTACTGCACCACTCCGCAGTGCAGGGCCGGCCCCGACTCGTGGTGCACGGCGTCGGTGTAGGCGGCCACCAATGCCGGCGCGGGCACGCAGTCCACGTCCAGGAAGATCAGC
>DAOPYU010000172.1:0-9013 GCA_035353095.1 Candidatus Sumerlaeota bacterium
CGGGCCAGGTTTCGGACGAATCGGGTGTCATGGTTTTCAGTCTTCTTTCTTTTCAACCCCGAAACACACGAAAGACTCGAAAACCACATTCTCGTGTGTTTCGTACATTTCGGAATCAAATAAATCTGTTCCGGGTCTCATCGGAGGAACCGCGAGTTCAATCGTCTTCTTCGTAGTCAATCATGTCCGAGGCGCGTTTGCCCGACTTGCGGTTGAACTTCAGGCGGATGGGCACGCCCTCGAATCCGAAGGCCTCGCGCAACTGGTTGATGAGGTACCGTTCGTAGGAAAAGTGAACCAGTTCGGGGCTGTTGACAAAGAGCGAAAACGTGGGCGGACGCATGCCGATCTGGGTGGCGTACTTGATGCGCAGCTGCCGCCCCTTACGCCAGGGAGGGGAAAGCTTCGTCGTGGTGTCCTTGAGCCAGCGGTTCAATTCCGGCGTACTGATCTCGCGCAGCGATTCGGCGTAAAGTTTGTCCACCAAGCCGAGGATCTTGTGGATCCGCTGGCCGGTCTTGGCCGAAGTCATGATAATGGGCGCGAAATTGAGGAACCCCATTTCTTCGTACAACCGCTTGACAAAGGCGCCCGAGGTGTTGTTGTCCTTCTCGACCAGGTCCCACTTGTTAACCACGATGATGCAGGGCTTGAACGCCTCGAAGGCGTACCCGGCCACGCGCTGGTCCTGCTCGGTCAGGCCTTCGTTCGCGTCAATGAGCACGAGCGCCACGTCGCACCGGCGCAGGCTGGCCTCGGCGGAAAACGAACTGATCTTCTCGACCCCCCGCTCGATCTTGCCGCGCCGCCGCAATCCCGCCGTGTCAATGATCGTGTAGATGCGGGCGTCTTCCTCGCTTCCCCCGTCAGGGATGTACTTGAAGGAGGTATCAATCGTATCACGAGTGGTTCCGGCCATTTCGCTCACGATGACGCGTTCGCGCTGGAGCATCGAGTTGACCAGAAGCGACTTGCCGACGTTGGGTCGCCCGATGACGGCGATGCGCACCCCATGCGCCGAGGGGTTGAAGTCCTCGGTCTGCTCGGGCAGCAACTCGACGATCCCATCGAGCAGGTCACCCACACCGGTACCGCTCAGGGCGCTGATGGGGTACTGGTGCTCGAATCCGAACGCCGAGAAGCCATAGGACTCATTCGCCACACGCGGGCTGTCGCATTTGTTCACCGCCAGAATGACGGGCTTGTTCGAGCGGCGCAGAATATCCACCACATCGAGGTCCACCGGGTTTTCCGAATCCTGTACATCGGTGAGGAAGACAACCACGTCGGCTTCCTGAACCGCCATGAGGCTCTGCTGGCGCATCTGCTGGAACGTGATGTCGCGCGGCTCGCTCTCGTACCCCCCGGTATCCACCAGGGTGAAGGCGCGCCCATTCCACTCGGCATGCTCGAAATTGCGGTCGCGGGTAATCCCGGGCGTGTCGAGCACGACAGCCTTGCGCCGCCCGATGATACGATTGAAAAGCGTGGACTTCCCCACGTTCGGACGGCCCACGATGGCAACCATCGGCAAGGTGGAATCGAGGATTTCGAGAGTCGGCATGGGGCACGTCTCCTGAGACAAAATAGGGACCGCCGCGCCGTCTCCGGCGCCGGTCAACCCCTGAGAATATGGGGGGCGGACAGAAAGGTCAAGACCGATCTGTAAACAATTTCACCTTGACTCACGGGAAAGCCCAGCAGGGCAAATAGAATCAGGCAAGACTCGGAGGCGCCGGAAGTCGCTCTGTTTTACCACGAAAGGCTCGAAATACCCGAAAACCGTCAAGAGACGGCGGCGGGAAAATGTTGCAATCCGAGAACCAACGGTGCATATTTTCAGAAACCGGCTCGATAAAGCCCGCGCAGGAGGTTCTATGGTCAAGATCCGACCCCGTGGCGGTTATCGCGACCTTCGAAGTTTCCAGATCGCCACCGTCATTTACGACGCCACGTACTGGTTCTGCGAGCGTTTTATGGAACCCCGTTCCCGCATGTCCGATCAGATGGTCCAGGCTGCGCGCAGCGGACGTCAGAACATCGCGGAAGGCAGCCGCGCTTCGGCCACCTCCTCTCAGACCGAGCTCCGGCTGATGAACGTAGCGCGTTCGAGCCTCGAGGAACTCCTGCTCGACTACGAGGATTTTCTGCGACACCGTCACCTGCCCCAATGGCCGCCCGACTCCCCCGAGGCACTCGCAGTCCGACAAATCGGACGGGAACGCCCCAATTTTCCTGATCGGACCGATCTGTCGGATCGGACGGATCAAACTAATCTGTCCGATCAGGCACGTTATGCGCTTTACGCCGCGTGGCTCGACCACGAGAACCCCGCCATCCGAGCCAACGCGCTCCTGTGTCTGATCCACCAGACCAACTACCTGCTCGACAAACAGATCGAGGCGCTGGAATCCCAGTTCATCAAAGAAGGAGGGTACAGCGAGCAACTGGCTACCGCCCGTCTCGCCGAGCGAAACCGCCAGAAGAACGGGGCAGGTATCCCGGTTGCTCCAGTCACCTCGGCCCCTCAGTCATCCCAGTTGCCTCATCAGTCCGATCCGTCCGGCCTCATCCCCGTTTGCCCGCATTGCGGAAAACTCATGGCACTCCGTACCGCACAGAAAGGCCGGAACGCGGGAAAACAATTCTGGGGCTGTACCGGTTACCCGGACTGCAAGGGAGTCGTCAACATCTGACCCATCGGTCGGATCAGACCGATCCGACCGATTCCACTACCGAAACGTCCCCCTACTTTTTTTCGATTCCCCCCACCACAAAAACCCCTTCATACGCCTCCAGTTTTATTTCCAGCGTCGCCGTGGTTGGCTCGATGACGCCCGTGATGGGACGGTAAATCGCGTACGATCCCGGCGTGGCAAACCGGGGGTGAATCGTCTGAGGATCGGGCGAAACGCTGGCCAGGAAATAGACCGTCCGCCCCTCGATCACATGATGGCGGCACAGGATGTTCGGATTCGGCTCCGCGAGGGTGAGATCAGACGGAAGGCTCTTCCGAAGGGCCGCCGGGATCTCTTTCCAGTCCATCTGGCGGGCGGGACCGTTCGGGCCGAAGAGACGCTGCATGCTCTCGCGCACGGCGGCCTGATTCTGCGCGTTCTCGGCCAGGTCGGGCAGCGCCCCGGCGGACAGAATCGTCACCCCGCCGGCGGCCAAGCGTTCGAGTTGCTGACACGAAGCCAGATCGAGCGCGGCGAGCGAGGGCAGAATCACACAACGGTAGCGCTGGTTGCCGATCCGGACCTGGCCGTCGCTAAGTTGGGCCTCGCGCAGGGCCTGTTCGTCCACCAGGTGGGCGGGGATCTGATTCTGCGCCAGAAGCCGCACGAGGGACTTGAAGATAACCTCCACCATCCGGGCCCGCTCGGGCAGTTTTTCCCAGTAACTCTCCCCGCCCGCCACCGGCCGCACCAGCGCCCAGGCGGATCGAATGGGGTAGAGCACCGCCACGTCGCAGACTGGCTCGCCGTTCTGAAGAATCTGACTCAACCGCCCCACATAGTCGTTGTAGGCGCGATACCCCTCTTCACCGATCGTGTTCCATCCCCAGTAAGAAGTGGTGACATTGACCCCGAGCGCGTAGAGAATATTGGCCTGTCCCCGGCGCTCCGGCACGGTCGCCGAACGCCCGCTATTGCCCATGCTCCAGTCCGAACACTCGGCCTGAACCAGCCGCGCCCCCGTCAGACGGGCGGCCGAGGCCGCCTGCAAGGGGACGATGAAGTCGGACCCCTGAAGCATCTGTTGCGGTTCCGAGTTGAGCATGTCGATACCCGGCAGATCCATGCGACGCAGCACGGCCAGAATACTTCCCTCGAACAGGACATGGCCCAGGATGTTTTCCTCGGCCAGGGGATGGCCCGACGCGGCGATCCCGTGCGCCCGGCACCAGTCCTGAATCTGGCCGAAGTAGGCGTCGGCGTACCGCTCGGTGATGAGTTCGTAGTAGTTCTGGCGCGTGACGCACGCCTCGGGCGAATCGGAGAAGAACAGGTGCCACAGACGCGGGCGCAGGTCGTAGCCCCAGCGTTTCTGGAACAGTTCGGGCAGGTCGTGAACCCAGGGCACGGCGGGCGGACGGTCCTCGAAGAGCGGCTTGTCCATTACGGCGATCTTGCCGTCGAGATTCTGGGGAACCGGGCCGACGTAGCTGGCCATGAACGAAGGCTCATCGGTAAAAATCGCCCGGAAGCCGGACCAGGCTTCGGGCGACAGTTCGCGCAGGTACCGTTCGTGCGTCACCCGCAGGAACGCCGCCGTGGCGCGTGGGTCCAGCACGTTGATGTACTGTTTGAACTCGCTCACGTTTCCGGAGGCATGGGTCCCCTCGTACATGTACCGGTGCGCCAGATAGACCACGGTCCACTCCCCCTCGGGGGCATCCCAGAGAAGCGTGCCAGAGGGATTGACCCGGGCGCAGAGGTCCTCAACGGTGTCCTTGTCGCGGAACACCCCCACCCACGCGAAAGCGCGGCAACTCTCGGGCAGGTCGAAGCGCACGGCGGCGGGGCCTTTCACCGTCTTCGTGTAGCAGGCGATCCCCTGCGCGGCCAGTTCCGGATTCGAGCGGGTCACAATCCCCCCCGCCGTCCCGCTCGGGTAGCCTTTCTCGTCATAAAGCCACAGCGGCATCCCCCGCTTGCGAGCTTCCTCGACGGCAAGGCGAAAAACGTCCCACTCTTTGGCGTCCATCAGGTAGTTTCGGCTGCCCACGTTGGTGACAATGCCCCCCACGCCCATCGAGCGCAGCAGGTCGAGCCGTTCACCGATCCCCTCCGGCCCCTCGAGCGAACCGGGATTCTTCAGATACTGGTCCGGTCCGTGGATGATCTGAAGCGGACGATAGACGGCGTCCGGGTTCTTGAAGGCCTCCGAATCCAATGGGGACGCCCCCTGGGAAGCGAGAGGGACACCTCCCCAAAGACAACTCAAAACCAGCAACAAACGACAAAGCCTGTGAAAAAACATACAAACCTCCAGAACGAAATCCCCCTGGACTCAACCGCCCTGTGGCGCACCGTTCCCCCGGAATTCCATGCCGAAGCGAATAGTCCGGTCGTCAGACGCCACTTGTCACCCATTCAGGGACCCTCACCCTACCACAGCGCCCCGGCTGGCGCGAGTGAGAAGGAACGGAGAAAATGAACCGAAAAAGGGGGGGCAAGAGTGCGTCTGGCCAATATTTTTCGGATCCCTGTCCGGGAAGTGGAAAATTTTACTCGTGAAAAGAAATCTGTGAAAACAGTTGCCGGGTCCCCGTGAAAAGACTATAAACAGGAACGTACAGGTTATCTGGGCAGGTATGACATCAAGGTATTTCAAAATGTCATGCTGGTTACACTTTTGCTTTTCCTTCCAATTCTATGGTGAGTCAATGTTCGATGGGTTCATGGGATTACGGCCATTGGAGGCCACCCGGCGGCCGGTTCCGCGGGTGTGATCTTGAACACAGGGGGGGACAGGAGAGACAAACGGGGCGGTCCCGCATCCCAGACCAGGAGTGCCGCACCCCCAAGAGCTGGACATCTCCAGCGACGGTCCGACCGCTGACCGGATCCATAAGACGGTCCTGCATTGAATACGATCCGATACTTGAGAGGTATCCTCGAAGAAGGAGAGAGAGCGATGAAATCGTGGAAACAGATTCTGAGTTGTGTGGCGGTCTTTCTGGCCGTCCTGTCCCTGAGCGCCTACGCTCAGGCGCCCAAGGCGGCGGATGCCAAAGAAGGAGTCGCCAAGGTGGAAGCGGCTAAGGATGGGGACACCAAGGGAGGCAGAATGACTCCCGAGGAACGCGCCAAACTGTCCAAGGAGGCGGCTCCCCTGACCGCCAAGGCGATTGCGCAGTATGTGGACTTGAAAGGTGACGCCGAGAAAAAATTCACAGAAGCCTACCTGGCCGAGACGGAAGCGGCCCAGAAACGCCTGACCGACGCCGGTCAGGGGGGCGACATGATGAGCCTCATGCGTGAGAACGGCGAGAAAATGAAGGAAGTTCTGGACAAGAACCTGACGCCCGAACAGGCCACCAAAGCCGCCAAGCTGACAGGGCCGTTCAATTCGCTGGGCCGGGAAATCCAGAACCTGCTGCGCAACAAGGTTGAAAAAGAGAAAATCGAGAAGGCCCTGCCCGCCCTGACCAAATACGCCGAAGCGACTCAGGAACTGATGGGCAAAATGCGCGACAACAGCATGCCGCGTGAGGAAATGGGGACCAAAATGACCGAACTGCGCACGCAGACGGCCAAGGACCTCGCCCCCGCCATCGGCGAAGAAGCCGCGAACAAGTGGAAAGAAACGCGCGGGTTCGGCCCGGGTATGCGCCGTGGCGGCGGACAGCCTCCGCAGCAGTGATTTCGGGGACGCAGTACCCGCATTTTCGGTAATCGGCAGGGACTGAGTTCCTCAAAGAAACTCAGTCCCTGTTGTTTTTCGAGCCGATCTGAGGGGGAGACGCGCGAGCAAAAGTCTCGTTCTCAACCGGAGTGACAGACAGGGAAGACCCGGTACCGGATTGGCCGTAACCGGATAAAAACGGTCCTCATGAATAAAACCTCGGCACCAAACGAACAATCGAAAAGGAGATTGCCATGAAATCGTGGAAGCAGATCTTGTGTTGTACGTCCGTTTTCCTGGCCGTTCTGTCTCTGAGCGCCTATGCCCAGGCGCCCAAGGCGGCGGATGCCAAAGAAGGAGCCAAAGTCGAAGCGGCAAAAGATGGAGCCGCCAAGGTGGAGGCGGCTAAAGACGCCGCAGCAGCCAAGGTGGAAACACCGAAGGAAAACGCCCCGGGAGGTCCGGCCTCCGATCCACGCGCTGAATTCGCGGAACTCTCCAAAAAGTCCGCGCCGCTGGCGGGTAAGGCGATTGCCCAGTATGTGGGGTTAAAAGACGACGCCGAAAAAAAATTCCTGGAAGCCTATGTGGCCGAATCGGCAGCGGCCCAGAAACGCTTCGAAGACGCCGCCCAGGAGAGCTCGGGCAACCCGCAGGGCATGATGGACATCTTCCGCCAGAACGGCGAGAAAATGCAGGAAATGCTGAACAAGAACCTGACTCCCGAACAGGCCCAGAAAGCGGCCAAGGTGGGGGGACCGTTCAGCATGTTGAACTGGGATATCCAGAGGCTCCTGCGGGACAAGGTTGAAACGGCCAAAATCGAGAAAGCCCTTCCCATTCTGACCAAACACACCGAAGCGAGCCAGGAATTGATGGGCAAGATGCGCGACGGCAGCATTACCCAGGAGGAAATCGGCGCCAAGATGACCGAATTGCGTGAGCAGGCAGCCAAGGATCTGGCGCCCGCCATCGGAGAAGAAGCGGCCAACAAGTGGAAAGAAATGCGATTCGGCCCGGGTATGCGTCCGGGCGGCGGGCAGTAAGAAACGACAAATCCCGGAACCTCACCGGATTCCGGATAACGCCAGGAAAGGGCGGGATTCTCCCACGGGAATCCCGCCCTTTCGATATTCCCGCCAGGGCGAAAACAAAAAAATACCCACGAAACGGCACTGTCTCCGATTCGTGGGTGAGAATTCCGATCACTCCGATTCCGTTCTCCGCCTCGTTCCCTCCAGACCGCGCGTCCAACGGAATCCCGGTTGCGTCAGGCTCAGGCTTCCGGGTTCTGGATGTCGCGGGCGATCATGAGCGCGTCGCGGAAGTGGCTCAGGGTCACGAGCGAAGCGGTCTGCGTCAGATTGATCAGGAAGAGGACTTCCTTCGGCGTCGGCTTCATCGTGTTCCACATCTCGTTGGTGGCGACGAACTTCTTGAGCGCGGGCGAAAGGTCCGCATTGTTCTGAAGCACTTCGCGCATCTTGCGGAACCCGTCGGGATCTTTCTCCAGCGCCTGAAGTTCCGTCGTCACCGCGTCAATGTCCAGCACGGGCATTTCCGAAACCAGATTCTTCATCTGGGTCGGCAGTTTCTCCCGCACCCAGATCAGAACCGCTTCCTTTTCCGGGATACCGATGTTGGCGGCGATCTTCAACCACAGTTTCAAGGAGGGCGTCACGAATCCCTTCTCGAACTTGAAAATGGCCGGACCCGAGACGCTGTAGCGCTCCGCCAGATCGGCCTGGGTCAGGTTGTGATCTTTGCGGAACTTCATGATGCGGGAACCGAGAATCGAACTTGTTTCACTGTACTTTGGCATGCTTCCACCTCCCGAAGAAAAATAGAGCAAAAAACGGACTTACTGAAAAGACCGTCTCCTTCGCTCAAACCGAGTCTTATTCTAGGCTTTCCTACCAGAGAGGTCAAGCGTAATTTATTGCGATAATAAAGTAAAAATCCACCCGGCAGTAAAGAGAAATCTTAATCAAGCCACTTCGGTCCTGATAACCCACCCAATAAATCGCCCCAATTTAACGCATTTTCACAAAAATTCCCCCAAAAAGCGCGATACCGTTCCCAAACACAACCGCTTATTGCTAATTTTATCACCTTTGAAAGAGCGAAATCGCAAAAACGCAACCACTTAGTGCTAATTTTATCTCTTTCTGGGAGAGGCGTCCCCAAAACAAACCGTTCCTCCAACTGGAGGACGGGGGAAAACGCACGCATGTCCCCCCCCTGAAAAACCGCCCGTCCCCTCACACCCGCTCAATACCGACCCCCTTGCCAATACACGCATCCCCCCAGGCCGAATCGTCCAACAGGCGGCAAAAAACGGCTTTTTGCAGGGTTTCCCCCTCAAATTGCGCGATTCGGACTCCCCTCCCGGCCAGAACGAGCCTGGCCTCCTCCGTCAAGGCGCCACACACAACCCACCCGCATCCCGCCTGAACCACGCGCCGGGCCTCGGTGTCCCCGATTGTGACGCCGTTCAGGCAAACGGCCATGCGGCCCGCAAACAGGCCGGAAAGGCGATCCGATCCCGGATTGTCCGCCAGAATTCCATCCATTTTGAAAACCGGAACAGATCCCAGACACCGCTCTCCCGCTCGCTTCAGGACCCCGGCATCCCATTCGCCGTCCATTTCGCCCATCC
>DAOPYU010000173.1:0-8969 GCA_035353095.1 Candidatus Sumerlaeota bacterium
TTCCGGTCGTCCCTTTGCCGAAGTCTGAACCGGAATTCCCAGTGTCAGGCAGAAGAAAACCACCCCCCATGCAAGTCTCCCCATTCGTTCTCTCATGTCGTCCTCTCAATCGCAGATGGTTGTTGGGCCACGAAAAACATGTCGGCTGGCTCTTACGCTTCTCGAGCCGCGTCAATAAAGGCTTGGATGTTTTCCGTCGAAACACCGGGCGGCATCCCGCCACCGCAGGAGAACAGAAGGCCCGACCGGTTCTCGACCCCTTCCAGGGCGTGGCGGACCGCGCGGCGGACGTCGTCGGGCGACCCGGCGGCGAGCACGTCGCGCGGGGGGATGTTACCCAGGAGCGCAACGGACGGTCCGCAGGCGGCGCGCATTTCGGCGAGGCTGTGGTTGTGGCTGAAGTTGAAGAGGTTGACGCCGATCCCGGCCAGCGAGGGGGCGCAGATGAGGCCTTCGGCGTCGTTGTGGAGGAATCGAACCGTGACGTCGAACTCGCCATAGAGGCGTTTCAGGTAAGGGGTCACGAATTCTTCGCTCTGCGCGCCGCCGACGAAACCGATGATGTCGTCGAGGAGCAGAATGCCGTCAATGGTCGGGAAGGTCTGGATCTGAAGGGCGATCCAGTCGCGCAGGAAGTCGGTGAGGATCGTCATCAATTTGTGGGCGCGCGCGGGATCGGTCAGCAGGGCCAGGAGAAACTCACTCGTCCCCATGAGAAACGAGGCAATGTTGAGGGGGCCGCGCGCCACGGCGAAGCGGATGGCGTGGCCCGCCTCGCGGATGGCCGGTTCCTGGCGCTTGAGGCGGGCCAGCACGAACGGCAACAGGCCGTCGGTTCGCACGTTGGGCCAGCGCAGGCGGTCCACGTCTTCGATCGAGTCGAGGATCGGCCCGGCATGAGGCAGGTCGTTCTCGATCCAGACGGTTTTGGCGCCAAACGCCGACGGCTCGGTACACATGCCGTACTCGGACCAGAAACCGG
The DNA here is from genome assembly GCA_035353095.1 of Candidatus Sumerlaeota bacterium. GTDB lineage: Bacteria > Sumerlaeota > Sumerlaeia > UBA8349 > UBA8349 > DAOPYU01. The sequence goes on from DAOPYU010000173.1 coordinate 983, forward strand.
GCAGGAAGATCGCCTCCGGGAAGGCGCGGATGGCGCGCAGATTGGCTTCGAGCCAGAGGGTGTCGCTGGTGAAATAGTCGAGGATCGAACAACCGGCCCAGCCGGGCAGCCAGGGGCTGTCTATGATGAAGCCGACGGGGGTGGGACGGATGTCACGTCCCTTGACGACCTCGACCAGTGTGTTCCATTGGCGTTCATCCATTCGGTGTCCCTCCCAGTCCATCCACGATTCGGAACTACCCGCCGTCTTATCACCAAAAACAACCGCCTGCAAGGAGGAATGCGCCGTGTCTTTCCCGGTAAACCCTGGGAACCCGGAAACGATCCGGTTTCGTGGAAAGCTTGCGCTGAGACGGGGTTTCTGTTACAGCTGGAAGTACGATGTTCGTGGTTCTCGGCTTGTCTGCGCCGAGGCGGACGACAAGGCCGGCGAGGACGCCGGCGGTACGAACCGCGTTTTCCAACTCCTCTCGGAGTGGAGGGGTATGCCGATGAGAACGTCGGCGGTACGGACCTTGTCCCCTGCCCGTCCCAGGAGGAGAGCAAGGCCGGCGGGGACGCCGGCGGTACGAATTGCGTTTCCCACCCATGCCGAGGTGGACGAAAACCGGAAACCGTTTGTTCTGGAGGTCCGGATGTCAGCCCCGAATTCCCTGCCCCGATTCTGGATTCCCCTGGCGATTGTTTTGTTCTGGGGCGGGATGATGGGCAGTCTGTTCCGGGATCGGATTCTGCCGGAGCGGATGCGGGCGAGCCAGGCGCTGGTGGATGACGAGGTGCTGGCCTCGAAGTGGCACGATATCACCGAGTGGTCGTGGATTTACCGGCAGGGACGGCGTTGCGGCGCCAGTGGTATGACGCTCGTACAGGAAGAACACCCGGAGCGGGAGTGGCGCGACCGGGTGACGTATCGGCTGGACCAGATGACGACGCTCGATGTCGCGATGCTCGGCCAGCAGCAGACCGTGGTCATGAAAGTCGCCGTTCAGCTTTTGCGCGATTTCCGGGTGGATCGTTTTCGCGCCGTGGCGGAGACCCCCCTGTTGACGCTCGAGTGCGAAGGGTTTGCCGAGAGCGACCGGGTTTACTACCGAGTTCGGCATGTTACCGGCGAGCAGAAACAGGCTGCGTCCACTTATGAGTACGGTTACATCGAGGTGGGCCGACAGGCGCTTTCCATGATAGACGCCGTCAAGCCGATGATGGCGCGCCATGGCAACCTCGTGGTGGGCGAGACGTATTCGGTTGACGTGTTCGATCCCTTCGGGGGCATGAACGCGCAGAAAGCGGTCGTGCGGGTGGCCGGAAAAGATCAGATTCAGGTCGAGCAGACCCAGCACGATTGTTTCCGCCTCGAGACGACGGTGGGCGACATCACCCGTCGGACCTGGGTGGATGAAATGGGGCAGACGATCCGACGGGAGATTCTGATGGGGTATGTGGGCGAAGTGAGTTCCTGGTCGCGAATCGCCCGGGTTTACCCGAGTCTTGCCGAGAAAATCGCTCTTCCAGAAAACATGGATCGGTCCGAGTTGAAAACGCGGGCCGAGGCGGTCAGTCTCAAGCCTGCCGCGCCTCTGCTTTCGCTTCTCGGTCTGGCGCCGGGTCTTGCGGGAAACGGAGGGGCGGATACGTCGTCTTCTCTTTCCGAGAAAACAGGGACACCGGAACCGTCTGAAGTCACGCATTCCTCCGGAGAGGACCAGCCATGAGTGAAAACAACTGGGCCATTCAGATCGAAGGCCTGAACAAGTGTTACGGCGACGTGGAGGCGGTTCACGACCTGTCGCTCAATATCGCGCGCGGGGAACTCTTCACCTACCTCGGCCCGAACGGCGCGGGGAAGACGACGACCATCAAGGTCCTGACCGGCCTGTTGCGTCCCACCCGCGGGCGGGCGCTCATCATGGGCCATGACATCCAGACCGACCCGGTCGAGGCCAAGCGCCACATCGGGTACATCCCCGACCATCCCTATCTGTACGAGAAACTGACGGGACGCGATTTTTTTCTGTTCATTGCGGATATGTTTGGCCTGGCGCGCCAGACCGCCGAGGCGCGCATGGAAGAGTATTTCGCCGTTTTCGGGCTGACGGGCGCCGAAGACAAGTTCATCGAGGACTACTCGCACGGCATGCGGCAGAAACTGGTCTTTTCCGTCTCGCTCATGCACCAGCCGAGCGTGCTCATTGTGGACGAGCCGATGGTGGGGCTGGACCCGCAGAGCGCCCGCACGCTCAAGAACCTGCTGCGGCGCAAGGCGCGCGAGGAGGGGATGGCCATTTTTCTCTCGACCCACACCCTGTCCGTGGCCGAGGAGGTTGCCGACCGCATCGGCGTGTTGCGCGGGGGGGAACTGACGTTCCTGGGGACACTCGACGCGATGCGGGAGCGGGTGGGCGAACTGAGCGGGGGACGCGAGGCGGGCAACCTCGAGGAACTGTTCCTGTTCCTGACCGGCGGCGGCGAATCGAATCTGAAAGAGAAGTGACCGGCCATGCGCAATGTGCTGCTGATTTTGCGGACCCGCATGCGGATCGTGGACAACCACCTGTCGAACATCCGCCAGCACCTGGTGATACACCTGGCGGCGTTTCTGTTCATGGTTCTGTTGCTGTTTGCGGGGGGGACGGCGTTCTTCTACTACCTCTTCAGCCGGGTGAGCGAACTCGAGGAATTCGGCATTCTCCTGATGGACCGGCTCGTGGGGATGGTGATGATGACGTTTTTCGGGATGCTTGTTTTCTCGAATCTGGTCATCACGCTTTCGACGACCTACATCTCGCGGGAGATCGAATACTACATGTCGCTGCCGGTTCGGCACGATTCGATCTTTTCGTTCAAGCTGATGGAGTCCATCTTTTACAGTTCGTGGGGGTTTGCCATTCTGGCGATTCCGTTCTTCCTGTCGTTCGGGCTGGTGCGGGGAGCGTCTTTCTGGTTCTATCCCGGCATGTTTCTTCTGATTCTGCCCTTCCTGACAATTCCCGCCAGCCTGGGGGCGATCCTGACCATGACGCTGTGCGCCTGGCTGCCTGCGAGGCGCACGCTGAAGTGGAGCGTGGCGCTGGTGTTTCTGGGCGCGGCGGCCTCGATCGCCATCGTGCGGCTGACCGGCGTGGGATCGGCCCTGTTTCGCGAGGATATGCAGAGTTTCACGCAGGTGCTGTCCATGCTGCGGGTGGCCTCGACGCTCTGGTCGCCCCATGCGTGGGTGTCGCAGGGAACCCTGGCGCTGATCCGGGGAGAGGGGAAGGAGTTTGCCTACTGGCTGGCGGTGCTGGTCAGTACGGCGCTGATGCTGATGCAGGTCTGCCGGTGGCTGGCTCCGGTGCTGTATTACCAGGGGTGGTGCCTGGCACGCGACTCGTCCGCGTCGCGTCCCGGCGGGGGAGCGCCGCTGGGCGAACGTATCTTCAACGCGATCGAACGCTGGTTGTCCCCACTGAAACCCTCGACGCGGGCGCTGGTGCTCAAGGATATGAAGACCTTCTGGCGCGACCCGGCGCAGTGGAGTCAGCTCATCATCCTGTTCGGCATCCTGTTCGTCTATACGGCCAACCTGCGGGCCGTGTATTACCAGAGCACCCCGACGACCTTCCTGGCGCACGGTGTCTGGAAGGCCGTACTCACGCAGTTCAACCTCGGGGCGACGTGCTTTATCCTCTCGATCCTGACGACGCGTTTCGTCTATCCGATGCTGAGCCTCGAGGGCAAGCAGTTCTGGGTGATCGGCCTGGCGCCCGTCCCCCGAACCCGCATCGTGTGGCAGAAGTACTGGCTCTGCTGGGGGACCTGCTTCACGCTGACGGAGGCGTTGATGCTTTTTTCGAACTGGATTCTGCGGGTGCCGGGGCCGATGTGCCTGCTGTCGTCCTTTACCGTGTTGTGCATTTCGTTCGGGCTGACGAGCCTGTCGGTGGGTCTGGGCGCCACCACGCCGAATTTCAAGGAGGATAACCCGGCGCGTATCGCCAATGGCCTGGGCGGCACGCTGAATGTCATCCTCAGTCTTTCCTACATCAGCCTCATTCTGGTGCTCGAAATCATTCCGATTTATCTGGCCTCGATTTACACCTTCCCGCCCACCCAGTTTTACCTTTACATCGTGGCGCCGGTCGTGGCGGTCTTTCTTCTCATTCAGTCCGCCACCATTGTCATCCCCATGCGCATCGGCCTGCGGCGGTGGAACCGGATGGAGTTTTGACCCGGTTGTAATCCATTTGTCTCACAGGATACCCGCACCGCTTTGTTCAACTATGAAATACGTGGCGCAGGGAACTGCAACCCATTTGGGGGAATCACAAGAAGTCTGACGCAGCGGAACCGCAACCAAAACGAAGTACCCCGGAGGGGTGCAGGCCAGTAGCCGGGGGTGGAGCGAAGCGAAACCCCCGGAAATAACCCCTATTTTTATGCGCCCTGGAGGGGCGCAGGTTGGTCGTCACAGATATCACTGAGGGCTTTCCCCTCCAGGCGATTCCCCGAATTGTTCTCCTCCGCCCCATCCGGGGCGGATAAAATTGGGGGGACAGGTCCGGGGGTTCCGCTTCGCTCCACCCCCGGCTGGCTTACAAGCCTGTGAAGCAACTATCCCGCGCCCCTGCCGGGGCGCTTCTTGAGAAAGTGTTCGCGGTTTGCGTAGATCCTGGAAGATAGTAGCATGGAATCCCTGTGTCATGGACCCATGTGTCGTGGGGGCGGATCGGCGTGTCCGTTCTGAATACACGTGTGGGGCCAAAGCCGAAGAAAAAATCGCGCAGAGGCGCAGGGACGCGGAGAACCGCTTTCGGGAAGGACCCGGGCGAAAAGCGAACTCACGGGAAGGGCGCGAGATTATGGGACACCTTCCCTTCGGACGTGTTGAGTTGCATTCTTCCTGGGGGGCATTTTTCAAAAGAGAGATGAAAAGCATTGTCTCGCGCTCATTGGCTTGCCGCCGGAACTGCGACAACCCGAAAACCTATGTCAAAGTTAGCGCCTTCAGGGCCCCAGCAACTGCGATACGCTGATCGGCCGCGCTTGGGATTATTACTGGCCCAACTTCCCCCACGAATCACGCGAAACTGGCCCCGATGATCGGGGCCCTTGGGATTCACTTGTTCGCCGACCGGGTAATCTTCCATCCAGTCTTCGCACCACTCACTGACATTACCACACATATCGAACAACCCCCAGGCGTTGGGTTGAAACGAACCCACCTCCTGCGATCTTTCCTCAAATTTCTTTGCGCACCAGGCGAATTTCTCATCAAACGAATCGCCCCAGTAAAATGGCGTTTCTGTTCCCGCGCGGCACGCGTATTCCCACTCCGCCTCGGTCGGCAGGCGGTATTCCCGGTTTTCGATCTTCGACAGTTTCTTGCAGAAAGTCTTGGCGTCAAACCACGAAACGGATGCGACCGGTTTTTCCGGGCCGACAAGAGCCTTAATATAGAGTTCCGTAAACAAGGGGTTTTTGCCCATCACTTTTTCGTATTGTTCCTGGGTGACCTCGTAAACACCGATATAAAAGGGTTCGGTCAGGGTCACCTTATGCTGGATTTCGTCTTTCTCCCGCCCCATTTCACTATCAGGCGACCCCATCAGAAACGATCCGGCGGGGATGAGTTTGAGTTTCATCCCGATGGAATTGGTGAGGACCGCCGAGTCGGACTGTGACGAACTGGGTGTGTCGGATTGGGGCCTTGCCTGTAGTTCCTGGGACGGTTGGTCGTTTGGGACGGGTGGTTGTGGGACGGAGTTTTCGGTCGGACCGGGTAGTTCCTGCGGGGTTGGATGCCGCCTCAACCCATTGATTCTAACGGGCAGAACAGCCAGAGCATCAATAAGGGTAAAGAACAACATCAAGGCCACTAACTCGTAAAAAGATCTATTCGACCTCTTGCGCTTGAACCCACAGTGGGGACAAACGGGCGCCTTATTCGGAATCTGTTCCTTGCACTTCGGGCACTCGACCGGATCCATGATGGACTTCCCTTGCGGCGATTTCAATTTTCTGTCAGATTCCACTCAAACAAACCGGAGGATGTATGACCTAAACATTTCCTGTACCGAAACACCGCCGAAGCAAACCTGCCTGTCCACCTTGAATGTCAAGAGGGACAGGAAAAGAGAATCGCAGAGGCGCAGGGACGCGGTGAACCGCTTTCGGGAAGGACCTGGGCGAAAGCGAACTCTCGAGGACGAGCGCGAAGTCGTGAGACAACCGCCCTCAAGCGGTCCTCGCAGAACTTTATCCAGCACTAATCAGCGAAGGTCTCGGGGTGAAAATGGAGTTCATAGAGCATGAAGAGATAACATGACAGAAACCCGAGGACCCAGAACCCCAGGACCGCGAGAATCGTGTTTCTGGTTCTTGCCCTCTTCCTGTCGAATCCACATTTCGGGCAATTGTCTTCCGTCGCCACGATCCATTCGTTGCATCTGGAACATTCGACCAGCACCGTGATGGGCCCCCTCCGATCGTGCCCTCTTCTCTGTTGGTATTCTCACGCCAAACCCGGCAGGAACACAAGAGGAATCCGGAAATCCGGAGATCGCGGAAACCGGCAGGTCGTTCACGCGAAGGCACAGCCGAATCCAAGCGCGAAAAGGGTCGTCCTGGCTTTTTGTGAAGCAGGCGCCTCCCGGGATCGCCAATCTCCCGATGGGCGTGGGGGCGGTTCTCCGCGTCCCTGCGTCTCGGCTCGATTTTCTTTTTCAGAGTATCAGGTGTACGGAATGTCAATTGTTCGGGGACATTGCCTTTTCGCCCCGACAGGACGGACTTTCAGCCCTTGTGAAGGGAAAGATACATCTGCGCCGTTGGCGGCTCGGCTGAAGTTTTCTCGGTTGATTGCAACGGGGTATCTGAGGTTATCCGCCGCGCGGCGAGGAGATTTTGGGCGAGAAAAATTCGTCCTGTTCCCGGATGACTTTCTGGATGCTGTGAAGCACTTCGACGGAGGGGTCCATGAACCCCAGTCCGAAGAAAAAGTACTCGGGCGTGGTCAGGGTCCAGCAGATGCGCCCGTCCACCAGCAGAATCTGGTTGGGACCGATTGTCGGCAGGACGAATCGTACCGACACCACCCGGTCTTTCTGGTAGAAGTGGTTCAATTCTTCGGGCGGGTAGGGCCGGGCGGTCTCCGGATGGGTCTGTGGAACCGGCGGGGGAGTGGGCGGATTGGCCTCCGACGGGAGGGTGGGGATGGCGACCTGCAACCCGCCCTCCCCCAGGTCAATGATGAAAGACTGGTGTTCCTTCCACGTCTGGTCCCATCCCCACCCGTTCGAGAGGGGTTCTTCCTGCTCGACCGGGGTGACGGTGGCGGGCAGGTGGCATTCGAGCCGCTGAACCCGCCGCACGCTGATTTCTTCAAACTGTTTGGGGTAGTCCACAAACATCATGGGGAAGGGATCGTAGTAAACCTGGGCGACCGCGGTCTGGAATCCGTAGATGACCCCCTGGCTCAGGAATCGGACCGAGCACTGATCCCCGCACAACATGCCGATGGGGGCGTTGCCGTAGTTGGGCAGTTCGATCAAGAGAAAGTCGGGAGGCCGAATCCCCAGCACCGGGCATTTGTACTTGTTCGTACTCATCTGCCGTTGCACCATGAGGATTTTTCCGGGACTCAACTTTTCCATTTCCGCCTGTCCTTTTCAAGCCCTTTGCTTGTGAACCCGCAAGACACCTGATTTTCCTGAGGATCTTGAACCAACCGCAATCCTACCACGGGGGCGGTCGGAAAGCCAAGGAATCAAACAAACCGGCTGTCCCCCTGACACCGGAAGCCAAATCCAATAGAATCATTACCAAAGTGTTTGGAAAGTGTCAAGACTCGTTGAGGCTGTTTCTTCTTGAAAAATGCCCTCCTGCGCGAACGGGCAACCGCGGTACGCGGGCGAGGAACTCCTCATTGTCTATAAAGTCTTTCGGTTCACGAATACCCACATTCCCATCTTTGGGCTTTCACCCAGAGAAGAAGGCGGTTCTGAGGTGG
>DAOPYU010000174.1:0-8912 GCA_035353095.1 Candidatus Sumerlaeota bacterium
CGCCCGCCTGAAAGGAAAGCCGTGGCTGGGATGTTCAACTGCGGTTTTCAGGTTCATGGAGGGCGGGCGTCTCGCCCGCCGATAGAGGAAAGCCTTGGCAGAGGCGCTTAACTGCGGTTTGGGGGTTTACAGAAGATTTTCAAAGACGCCCGGTTTATTCTGTCGGATTCTGCGGGGCCGGGGTAAAGATTGGGTACAGGAGCGGGGTGGGTTGCAGAGCCGGGTCGTTCTTGACTTCGGGAGAGTTGGCTGTCGCTCGCATGTGGGCTTTCCGAAGATTGAACACGATTCCGGGCAGGATGGGCAGGTCGTGCCAGAGTTGGATGACGCGCTCACGGGACCAGTTGGTGACCAGTCCCGTCCCGGCCCAGGGGGTGACGGGCGGTTGCACGTCGGCCCGGAAGGCGATGGCCAGATAGAAGTTCCACACAACGAGAGCCAGGGTGATTCTGCGTGCCCAGACGGTTTTCTGGACGCATCTGCGGGTCCGCAGGCGCAGGCCGAGTTCCGCCAGACCGATCATGAAGAAGACCGAAACGTCCACGAACCCCCGGTGCCCGAACGGGAATCCCAGGTCATACCACCCCCAGGAGCCGTAGACCCACGCGGTGGCGGCCAGTGTTGCCAGACCGGCCCACGCCAGGGGACGTTTGCGCCGGGCGGCGAGGACGAGTCCCGCAACGGCCACAAGGGTAAGGGGATGCCAGAGAAACAGGCCGATTTCCCGCCCGAAAAGTATCTGGAACAGGTGACGTGGGTAAGGGTAAAAGAAAACCTGAGGATTCTGGTAGGTGCCATAGCTGAAGACCAGCCAGGCGCCGAACAGGTTTTTCCAGGCGATCATCTGGGGCAGGAAACCGAGCGTAAAACCCGTTCCCGCGGCCAGGAGGGCCAGAAAAGCCTGCTTTACGGCCGAACGATTCCGAAAGGCGGGGGTTTGGCCGGCGGCCCGTAGAACCAGGATCATCGGCACAAGAGCCAGATGGGCGTTGGTGTTTCGAATCATGGCTGCGAATCCGAGGATTATTCCCATAGGAAAGGAAATCCGCATGGAACACCTTCCCGTCCCTTTTTCGTGTACGGATACTTTCCAGGCCTTTTCCCATCTTAGTGCGACGAAAAGAAACAGGGTGTTCAGGCAGAACCCGGTTGTGTGCGCATAGCCGGTGGAGAAGATTGTGTAATAACCCAGACCGGTTCCCAGAAAGACGGTCAGGATGACCGCCAGCGTCAGGCGACTACCGTATCGCGGTCGCAACAGATGCCAGCAGATCAGCAGACCGAGAAAAGAGAGGAGCGTTTGGGTGGCAATATGAACCAGTGGATAAACGGCGGCAAAGGGGCTGACCCGGATTCCGGCGAAATGACCGTAAAGGGTTGCGACACCACGAGCCAGATAGAGGAAGGGAAGAGATGCGAAACCAAGCCCCGCCGGGTAGTGGTTGACCACACGGCCCAAGGGAGTGAGACCCGGGGACAGGAACTGACTGTCACTCGCATTTTGAGTATTGTTTAACTGGTCGGCGAAGGCGTATTGGTTGGAAAAGTCCAGATCGCCATCGACCGCGAGCGAATGCGACCAGACAAAATAGTACATCTGGTCCCCTCCTCGAAGCCACGGTTGACTCAGGCGGGTGTCGAACTGAAGGAAACTGGCGCTTGTGTAAAGAAGGCAGGAAACCAGACCCACCCCCCAATACCATCGGGCCTTGTGCCGTGCGGAACCTGCGGTCTGGGGCAATAATCGCATGGCAAATGTTCCTGTCTGGGGACAAGTCCAGGATTGTTATCGGGTCCGGGGGTGGATATTCGGTTGGTGGCCTTTTTCTCCCACGGCGATCAAGGAAAGGCCGGGGAGCGGAAGAATTTTTTCGATCAGACGCATGATCGGTACGAGCAGATCAAACAACTTGATCTGCGACTTTCCCATGGTGTCGCGCTTGAGCAGACAACTGTTGACCCACCAGCCCGGAATGGCCAGGAAGTTGTACGACTGCATGTGGGCCAACCGATACCCGCATTTCGGGAACAACTCGCGCAGCATCTGACGCGTGTAGCGGCGATGGTGCCCCAACTGGCGGTCGTAACTGCCGTACAATGCGGCGTATTGGGGAACCAGAAGCACCAGGCGTCCTCCCGGGGCCAGAATGGAATGCATTCGCTTGAGCGCGTCGGCATCGTTTTCAATGTGTTCGAGCACGTTCAGGCACACAATCGTGTCCACTTCCTGGTCGCGCAGGTGTTCCACGTTTTCGTCGCGGGTGAGGTCCAGAAACTCCACATCCACGAGTGCATTCCCCTGATAGGCGTTCTTCAGCAACTCGAGGTACACCGGGTCCATGTCGCTCACGATGAGGTGGCGCCGGTGGGGCAACTGGCGGCTGATGCTGCCGATTCCCGAGCCGACTTCCAGAATTGTCTGTCCCAGCCAGGGGTGGATACACTCCGCCATCCACTGGTTGAACCGGCGCGCCTGACTCAGATCCGCCAGAATCTGGTGGCCGTAGCGTTCCTCGTAACAGTCGTCAAGGAGCCAGTACTTCAGGATCACGCGCAGGGCCGAAACCCCGTCTTTCCATCCGATTTTTTTCCCTTCGGCATAGCTGCGTCCGTGGTAACTGATCGGGACCTCATAGACGCAACAGCCTCGTTTGGCGATCTTGGCCGTGATTTCCGGCTCGATCCCGAAGCGGTTCGAGCGCAGGGGAATGGTCTTGAGAATGTCGGCCCGGAAGGCCTTGTAACAGGTTTCCATGTCGGTCAGGTTCAGGCCGGTGAAAAAGTTGGACAGGTGGGTCAGGAACAGGTTGCCCAGCGCATGGTGGTAATTCAGGATCTTGCGGCGGGGGCCGGCGGCGAAACGCGAGCCGTACACCACGTCGGCCCCGTTTTCCAGAAGCGGCATCAGAACTCGTTCGTATTCGTTCGGGTCGTATTCCAGGTCCGCATCCTGGATAATCGCGTAATCGCCCTGCATTTCCTGAATGGCGCGCCGGACTGTCGCGCCCTTGCCCTGATTCGGCTCCTGAAAGAACGGGCGGACAAGGGGGGCGAAACGCCTGGCGATATGGCGGATCAGATCCGGTGTCCCATCCGTGGAACAATCGTCCACCATGACGATCTCGCGCCGCATGCCATCGGGCAGGGGCGCGGCCACGACCCGCTCGACACACCGCTCCAGATAGGCTCGCTCGTTGTAAACCGGCATGAGGATGGAAAGAAGAGGCGACTGTTTCGGTTCGGCTGTCATCAACAACTCCAGATTACGGGGACACAGGGACGTTCTTGCCGGCAGGGATTCATCCGGCTTTTGTCGGGAAACTGCCCGATAGATTCTTCTCACCGCCGGGCGCGGCATGCAACGGTTTTCTGCTCAAAACCCACCCCCAACCGGCTCCCGACAGAACACAAAGCAACGGAGCGAAGGCCGACCGGAAGCGCGAATTGGTTTCGGCGCCCGAAGAAAACAGCATGAATCCCAACAGCATCAGAACCAGCAAGGCCCGTATGCGGCTGGACTTCCGGGGAAATCGCCGCCACCCGATGGCTGATGCCAGAAGACCCGCGTAGAGCAGGGTCAGCTGAACCATGCTCAACCCCTTGAGTCCCACCACCCACGGCGGAAGATGGGGGGACAGGGTCCGGGAAACGCGGGCGGATAATTCGTCTTCGTCTCCGTTGCCGTCTGTCGGGACTGGCGGATTGTTCGTATCGTTTGCCGGAACCTTTGCCAGCGCCTCAATGCCCGCATTGGCGGGACCCAGAAGCAGCCTTACCATGCTTTCCAGTGCCTGGCGGGCCATCAGGTCGGGGTGCCCGAACAGAATGCGGAGTGCTTCAGGCCGGACAACTTGCGCCGTTTGGACGTCGTCGAAGCCGGCTCCTCCTGCCGACTTCTGCATCTGGCCCAGGTATTCGCGATGGACCTCCTCGAAAGAACGGTGTTCCAGATGGGCGCTGACCCAGGCTGCGCGATAGGCGTACAGGTCGGCCACCCCGATGGTCGAGAGGGTGGCGGCGCCGGTTCTTACCCAATTCCGCGCGATCCAGACACCCGGCAGAACGCAAGCGCCTGCCAGCAGGCAGATTCCGGCAATCCATCGGGTTCGGTCGGACCACTTTCGGGCGATCACCCAACCGGCGCAGAGAGGGGCTGCAAACAGGGAGATGGGACGACAGAGAACCAGCAGTCCTCCCAGCAGACCGATTCCGGCCCACTCCAGGTTGCCCCGGTTGCGCCTCTCAGCCTGTACGCACAAGAGAAGCCATCCCAGCAGCAGAAAGGCAAACAGCGATTCCGTCAGAAGCTGATTGGCGCTGACGACGGAGGCCAGATCACATGCCAGAAGGAGCGAGGCTATCAGACCTCCGGGGCGGCCTCCCAGCAGGCTGCCCAGCCAACCTGTGCCGACGATGCTCGCGAGGGACAGGAAGATCTGAATCGCCGCGATACCGCCTGCATTCAATCCGAAGGGACCTTCACTCAACAGGGCCAGAAAGAGGGGATAGACGGGAGTCCGCATCACGCACGGTCGCCAGGGAGGGTCGTTCGAGAGCGAAAAGACGCCATGATGCACCAGATTGCGCCCGGCAGTCCAATACCCCTGCGTGTCAGGGCGGACCCGAAAACTGTCGTCATACACACACCAGAAAAGTAAACGGAGTCCCAGTGCCAGCATCAGGGGGAGAATGATTCCGGTGAGAAAACCCGGCAGACGGTTCTGGGGACTGGCCGACACGAAAAACGATTCCTTTACCACGATTTGAATCTGTCTGGCTTGACGCGATTCGGTCAATTCTTTGTTTCTGACCTTTCCGAAGCCTTCAGGACAGCCTGCCGCCCCGGAAACAAAGGCCCCATGCTAAGAAATCGGCAGGCTTAAATCAAGCAGAATGAGGGAGGGAATTCTTTTCAACAGGGGACCCCGCAGTTGGAAGTGGCGGGATCTGAGACTCCCGGTCTCCTATTGATTCCGGTCCAGCGTCCGGTACTGAATCGCTTCGGCCACGTGGGCGGACTGGATGTTCTCCGAACTTTCGAGGTCGGCGATGGTTCGGCTGACCTTCAGAATCCGGTCGTAGGAACGCGCGCTCAACCCGAGGCGCAGCATGGCGTTTTCCAGGATGGTGTTGCCCGCATCGTCGAGCCGGCAGTAGCGGCGGATGTCGCGTGTGGACATGTGCGCGTTACAGTACACTCCCGGCTGGTTCTGGAAACGGCGCCGCTGGATGTCGCGGGCGGCCTCGACCCGCGCGCGGATGACCGCCGAGGACTCTCCCCCCGATGCCTGCTTGAGGTCCTGGAACGGAACCGGCGGGGTCTCGATGTGCAGGTCTATGCGGTCCATCAACGGGCCGCTGAGCCGCGAACGGTACTTCTGGATCTGCTGGGGCGAGCAGACGCACTCGCGCCGCTCGTCCATCAGGTACCCGCACGGGCACGGGTTCATCGCCACGATGAAGAGAAACCGGGCCGGAAAACTCAGGGTCATGGCCGATCGGCTGACGGTGACGGACCCGTCCTCGAGGGGCTGACGGAGGACCTCGAGTGTCGAACGCGGGACCTCGGCCACCTCGTCGAGGAACAGGACTCCGTTGTGCGCGATCGAGACTTCGCCCGGGTGGGGGACACTTCCCCCGCCGACCAGCGCGGCGGTCGAGATGGTGTAGTGGGGCGAGCGGAACGGACGCGTGGCCACCAGCGCCTGGCGCGCGTTCAGCAGACCGGCGATACTGTGAATTTTGGTCGTTTCCAGACTCTCCTCGAGGCTCATGCTCGGCAGGATGGTCGGGAGCCGTTTGGCCAGCATGGTCTTGCCCCCGCCGGGACTGCCGATCAGCAGCACGTTGTGCATGGCGGCGGCGGCGATTTCGAGCGCCCGCTTGGTGTGGCTCTGGCCCTTCACGTCCTGAAAGTCCAGGTCGTAACTCTGGTTCTGGTTGAAAACTTCCTTTCGGTCAATCTGGTGAGGAGTCAGCACTTCGTCGCCGGTGAAGAACCGGATGACCTGCGCGAGCGATGAAACGGCCAGGATTTCGATCCCCTCGACCATGGCGGCTTCGGGGGCGTTGGCCTCCGGTACCAGCAGGCCGCGCAGGCCCGCCTCGCGCGCTCCGGTGGCGATGGAAAGCGCGCCGGGCACGGGGCGGATCGTCCCGTCCAGCCCCAGCTCGCCCACCAGCGCATAGTCCTGAAACCGCTCGGGTCCCACAAAGTCGCAGGCACACAGCAGCCCCATCGCCATGGGCAGATCGAGCGACGCGCCTTCCTTGCGAATGTCCGCGGGGGCCAGGTTGATGACCACCTTGTTGGCCTGCAACCGGAACCCGCTGCTGCCCAGCGCCGAGCGGATGCGGTCGGCGCTCTCGCGGATGGCCATGTCGGGCAGGCCGACGATCTGGAAGGATGGGTTGACGGCCCGGTAGGCGTCCACCTCGATGTCCAGACGCAGCGCGTCCACGCCAAAAACCACGAAACTGATCGCCTTGCCAATCACGAGTTTTCCCTGTAACGAAATTCGCCCCAGAACCGTATCCGGCTCTGAGTGTTTCAAAAGTGCGTCACCCGGGCAAGTAAAAACTTACGGCATGGAAAAGTCCTTGAAAGTGTCGGTCCTCTTTCACACGAAGGGATTCTCAAGGATTTCTCTTCCCGACAGGTCCGTCGCCGATGCCGCCATCGGTACGGGGAAAGTTACGTTTCATTTCGGGGACAGGGGATGGGGGCATCATGTACTCTGCCGGTTCAGGGGCGGCGTTTTGAACCCGTCGTCCGGGTCAGGCGGGAAAATCGGATGGGGGAGTCCCGGGGATGTGGGCGACCCGGTAGGTCCGGGGGCTGCAATGGTAATGGTGGCGGAACACGGTGGCGAAATACTGGCTCGAGTAGAAACCGCAGTGGAAGGCCACGTCGGTGATTTTCATGCCGGGATGCTCGATGAGCAGGTGCGCGGCCTCCTCAACCCGGCACTGGTTGAGATACTCGACCGGCGTGGTGTTGGTCAATTGCCGGCAGTACTTGACAAAAGCCGTGACCCCCAGGCCGCAGTGGTGGGCCATCTCCTCGAGGGTCCACGTGTGGGCCAGGTGTGTGGTCGAGGCGTTCAGGTCGTTCAGGAACAATTGAACCGTGCGCTGGGTGGAACTCAGGGCGGGATTCTCGGTCACTCCCTTGCTGCGGAACGTCTCGAGCAACTGGAGAAAGAGTTCGTTGAGGTAGATGACCAGGTGGGAAATGTGGCTGTTGTCCTGATTCCGATCCACGGCAGAGGCGATTTTCCGGAAACATTGCCGGATTTCCGGCGTGCTCGGCCACACCGGTGACTCGTTGCCGCGCAGAATCCGGGTCAACTCATCGAGGTCGTGACGTGTCAGCACCACCCAGTCGGGCCATTTCCAGGGCTGGTTGGGGCGGCGTACCTGCACGTCGAGAATCAGCCAGTGGAGGCGACCGGGCCGGATGTTGGGATCGCCCAGGTTGTGCGCCTGCCAGGGACGGGTGATGGTGAAGTCGCCCGGGTGCAGATCGTACTTGGTGTCCTCCACCGTGAAAACGATCCCCCCCGTTTCGATAAAGGAGATCTCGAGTCCTTCATTGCGATGGGTCTCGAGGCCCCAGTCCTGTTTGACCACCGCATCCCAATACCCCATCGAGGTGATTCCTGCCAATTCCGTGTCTGGCAGTTTCCGCCCCGGATAATGCCCCCGGGTCAGGGCGACCAGCTGAATCTTTCCCGCGTTCATCGCCTCGATCTGCGGGCGGCAGGTGTCGATGCGGTAGGTTTTTCCGGATTCTTTGTAGATGGGTTCCAACAGGTTCATGGGTTCGTCCAGAAATGTTCAATATTCTTCATAGATGGATATTGCAAGACACGCCCGGGGGGGTCAAGTATAAAATAAAAAAATCGGCGGTCTGACAGGGGCTTCCGGGGAACGTGTGTGTGCCCTGTTTTCCAGACTTGATTTCCAGAAATATTGAATGCGTGATTCCGTTCCGGGAATGTTGATTGAAGGGGAAGGGAAAGCGCAAGGGTGGGGACGATCCTGTGGAAAGACTCTCTTCCGATCGGAAGAAATGCACCATGGAGAAATGGAGGCGACAACTCGTGGAAAGAGGCCTGAGAGTACCGAGCGGTTTTACCTTGATCGAACTGTTGATCGTCGTGGCAATCATCGCGATTCTGGCGGCCATTGCGGTGCCGAACTTCCTGGAAGCCCAGATGCGCGCCAAGGTTGTCTCAGTCAAGACCGATATGAAAAGCCTGGTCAACGCGCTGGCCATTTACCGAGCCGATAATGGAGATTATGTGTCGGATGAAAAAGGTACTGGTTGGGATGCCGATTATGCGACATTCTTTCCATTGACAACACCGGTGGCCTATCTCGTCAAGGTCCCGACCAATCCTTTCTTCGATAAGGACTTGTCGGATGTTGCCACCAAAGGTTATGGGAACTATTCCTTCTGGCGTAATTGGCCGGAAGAAGAAAAGAAAACGGGGGTCGGGTATGCCATCACGTCGGTTGGGCCGAATACTCGTTTCGACATGCAAGGTGATAGAAGTCCAGAACCCAACAGGGTGAAGAATCGTGTACCAGACTTTCTGAATGTTCTCTACAACCCGACAAACGGGACCAAGTCATTCGGCGATCTGCATGCCAGTGCGCTCGGGGTTTCCGAATAAAACATCTGAAATTCGGAAAGCCGTGATCCCTCGATCTTTCGTCTTGCGCCTGAATGGGAGGGACTGTTTTGTCCCCATGCGGAGGAACGACAGAAACGCAAGGCTCAAGACCGTTCCCAGAGGGGCGGTTGTTATTTTTCTCAGTATTTCCTGCGGGGAAAAAAAATGAGCGAACGAGGGAGGAATTGCGTCATGCAGAATGGGTTGAAATGGATCGCTTTGTGGATGGTG
>DAOPYU010000175.1:0-8872 GCA_035353095.1 Candidatus Sumerlaeota bacterium
GGAGTACGGAAGGCGCCTGACCACGCTCAAGGATGATGTGTCTAAGTTGTTGGAAGAGAATGAGGTGATTGAGCCAGCGGATGAGTCGGAAACGATTCTCAAACGGGAGCAGGAGGGGTTCGCAGACGGAGAGGTGTTTGTTGATTTTCCGCAGGGGAGAGGCGAACAGCCGCAGCGCGCGAAGTCCTGCGTTGTGGGCGCGCATGGGAGCGCAGCAGAGGACGTCCATCTGGTCGGAAAGATGGACGCACAGGTGCTGGGGGCGCTGCCAGGCCCGTTCCCATTCGATGAAAGATAGGATGAGGGCATAGGGGGGACCGGGCGCAGCCGGGGTGGCCGGCCCGGTCGGCCAGGGCGCGCCCCGGAGGAGTTGCCAGAAGAAAAGAGGGACACGAAAAAACACGGCCTGGAGGAAGACCAGGCCGTGCATGAGAAGCGAGAGCATGAAACGTAGCCCGTGTTTCATAGGATTTTCAGATACCCCTTGTCCGGTGGAGGACCGCCGGATTCCAGATGCCTCATTTGGGCTTTTCCGGTTTGGCTTTGATCTGGGCGCGTTCGGCGTCCGTGAACTTGCTTTCGGCGGTGGGACCGGGTTCCCAGCACTGCTCGAGTTTTCCCGGCTTGGCCGTCTGGGCCGGAATGACGAAGACTTCGGCGCCCGCCGCATCCTTCTCGATCCGTCCGCCGTTTTTCTTCACAGCCTGCCGGGCCAGTTGTTCGCACACCTCGGTCAGTTTCGAGAAGGTGTAGGGGGTGTGACTGAACTGGGGTTTGGTGTCGAGGGCGGACTTGAAGCGATCCGGCACATTGTCGAGCCCCATCAGGGTGAAGAGCACGCCCGCCGCACTGGAGGGGTTGCAGTCGGAGTCCTGGCCGCTGCGGCACGCGATCTCGATCGTCTTGTCCGGGTCGCCCTTTCCGTAGAGCAGGCCGAGCACGATATAGGCGGCATTGATCTTGGCGTCAATGTTGAAGTTGAGATTGCTTTTGTCGCACGAGAATTTCCGGTATGCCGGATTTTTCTGGTATTTTTCATCCACCCGTTTCCACGTTTTTTCCCAGTCGTTGGGGTCTTCTTTGTACCACTTCAGGACGTCGCCGATACATTCGTGGAACTGGCTTTTTTCGGGGACACAGGCGAGACCCGCCCGGACGACTTTCTCGATGTCTTTCTCGAAGAAGGCCGCCGCATACATGCCGCCGATGAACTCGCCGCCGTACAGCCCGTCCCCATAATTCATCAACCGCCCGAAGACCTCTCCGAGCGCGAGAACCTGATTGGGCATGCCGGGAGCGATCAGACCGGCGAAGTCGGCCTCGATCTGGTAGTCAATGTCGTCGGCGTGTTTGTTGTATTTCGGGTGGCCCGAGTCGGGGGGCGCGATGCCTTCTCGCAGGTTGTTGCGTCCGTAGAAATTGGCGTGCCAGAGGTCGTATCCGCTGTTGGCGAAATCAATCCCCGCCTGGCGGATGGAGGCGTCCAGTCCGTTCTTCTCAAGGGTCTGGAGGAAGGTCATCTCGACATAGATATCGTCCTGATTGTACTGGTTGACGTCTTCCGGTTTCCACTTGGGAAACTGATCGGCGGGGATGATGGCGCCCTGGGTTTTGAACTCGGTGGGAGCGCCCCAGCCCACCCCGGCCATCTGGCCGATCCAGCCGGCTTTCATCTTGTCCACATACTCTTTGACGGGGATTCGGAGTTCGGCGGCTTTTTGTTCCGCCGCATGGGAGGAGATCGGCAGGAAACTCAATCCTGCGGCCAGAAGCGCGGATGAAAAACGAAGCATAATTCCCGGTTCCTTCGTACTCGAGGTCTTTCTTCCCCCGCATGGGGAACATCCAGATTGATTCTGCTCGAGGTTATCACGACCGGACGCGAGTGCCAAGAAAAAAGGAGGGACGGAAAAAGCGCGGGGGGTATTACCGGGCATGGCGGAAAGAGGCGGGAGGTGGTAGAAGGAAAATGCCTGAGACGATCCCCGCATCTCGGGGAGGGGCATCTGTTTTCTGGAAGGATTCTGACATGCGATACGAAGGCCGGATTTATCGTCCGCCGTCCGAGGCTGAAAGTTTGCTCATTCAACTGACCGTGGGGTGTTCGCACAACCGGTGCGCCTTCTGCGCCATGTACCGCGACAAGCGCTTTCATGTGCGGGCGCTGGAGGAAGTGTTTGAAGATATCGAGACCGCAGCGCGTCTGGAACCGGAGACGCGCCGGGTGTTCCTGTGCGATGGCGATGCGCTGGCGGTGGGGTATGAACCGTTTCGGGCGGTTTGTGGCCGGTTACAGGCGTCTTTTCCGCATTTGCGGCGGATTGCGGCCTATGTCAATGCGCGCGATGTATTGGGACTCACGAGCGAACAGTTAAGGACCTTGCGCGCACAGGGTTTTACCCAGGGGTATCTGGGCATGGAGAGTGGGAGCGCGCAGGTTCTCGAGCGCATTGGGAAGGGGGCAACGCCGGAGGACATGGTGGCCTGCGTGAAGCGGGCCGCAGAGGTGGGGATCAAGATTTCGGTGATCGGCTTGTTGGGAATTGGGGGACGGGAACTGTCCGGGGACCATGTGCGCGAGACCGTTCGGGTTCTCAATGCCATGCAGCCGCGCCAGGTGTCGTTTCTGACGGCGATTCTGTTACCCGGGACTCCGCTTTATCGTCAGGCGGAGCGGGGGGAGTTTCAGCCGCTGACCGACCGCGAGATTTTGACCGAGCTCGAGGCGATTGTTTCGGGTCTGGAACTCGAGTCGTGTGTGGTTCGGGCCAACCATTCGTCGAACCTGTTGCCGCTCGAGGGGCGTTTGCCCCGGGATAAGGCGTTTCTTTCGAGTCTTTTGCGCCAGGTTGTGGCGGGGGCCCGCGAGACGGTGACGTGTGTCTGGACGGAGGAACAGGGGTTGTTCCTGTAAATCCAATCGAGGTCACCCTTGGGAAATTTGTTCAATTTTATTCGACTTTGAATTGACAAAAGAATGGATGCGAAGTCTAATGGGAACGCGTTTTTTGAGTCGTGGTTGATGGCGGTGTTGAGAATGCCGTTGAAAATATCGGTTGATGAGATAAGAAGAGGCCTGTTTTCATTTGAGATTCTGAAAATCCGGCCTGTATCTCTCAACCGGAGAATGAGGTGAGAACGCAGGGTGCAGTCCATTTGACAAGGAGCCGGGATATGCGGTCAGGTAAGAAATGGTATGTTCAAATTCTGTTGTGGGGAGTCATTCTGTGGTCTGGCACGGCCTTGGGAGCCGGGGCGGAGGACTACGTCAAGAAGGATTCCTGGGCGGAGACTCTGTTGGCGACTCGGGCCAAACTGCTGGCCGAGTCGGGGAACGCGGCCAGCACGGAATTCGGCGTCTGGTCAGCCACGGAACCTCTTGCGTGTTCGGAATTTGGTGAACTCCACTTCAAGGATGCGAAGGTGGATCTGAATGCGGTGGGACCGGATGGTCAGAAGATCTGGAAGCAGAGCCCGCAGTTTTTGGATGGAACGGCTCATGGCCTGCAGAGTGGGAAAAGCAAGGCCGCCACGTATCTGTTCCGCACGATTCAGGCCAAAGACGCGATGCAACTGCCGGTGGCCGTGGGTAGTGACGATGGGATCGAAGTCTGGCTGAATGGCAAGAAGATCCATTCGAACAACGTGCCACGCGGGGTGGGGGGCGGTCGAGACAAACTGACGCTGGATTTGCAAAAGGGTGGCAATGAACTGTTGATGAAGATTTACAACATCAGCGGAGGGCATGGGTTTTATTTTGCGTCCAGTTCGGAAAGACAGTACGACGCGATCGGGGCCAGTTTGCAGCGGGATTTTCCCCAGATGAGTGTGTGGGTGTCGCAGGATGTGCCTCAGGACCAGCAGGCGGTCTATTTCCAGGCGGGCCGGAATGCCGAGTTTGAAATCAATCTGATCAACAAGGCGCTTCAGTCTCTGCAGGGGGCGGGCGCCGAGGCTTTTGTGACCCGGTTGAAAGCGTTGCAGGACGCGAAAACGACACCGGCTGATCCCGGTTGGCTGACCCTTTACACGGATGTGTGTCAAGTCCGTGAGGGGATTAAGAATATGGCGCATCTGAATCTTCCTGCCTTGCGCCGGGCCATTGAGGATCTGCGCGCAACGCAGGGCGCGGCCTACAAGAATGGTGATGCGTATCTTCAGAGACTTGAAGCGTTTGAAAAGAAGTTGCCGGCGATTCAGGAAGGGGTGAGCAAGGGTGAGCAGTTCGCCTATGCTGAGGTGAACGCGATGATTGCGTTGCAGCGCGAGGCGCTGTTGTCGAATCCGGCGCTCGATTTCGATGAGATGCTGGTGATCCGCCGTAGCGAGTTCAGTCCGGCTCTGGGATTGCCGCAGAACTGGCAGGGCAACTGCTCGCTGGAACGTTCGAATTTTGACAACGAAATCATGAAGCTTTCCGATTTCCGATCCGAGCAGCCGCAGCTGAAGCCTTTCTACAAGCCGGAAAAGCAGGTTTGTGTGGCGGACGTGGACCTGAACTTCGATGCGGACAAACTGCTCTTCTCGATGATCGGAAGCCACAACCGCTGGCAGATCTGGGAAATCGGGATAGATGGGCAGAACCTGCGTCAGGTCACCCCGGGAACGTACCCGGACTATGACAACTACGATGCCTGTTATCTGCCCAGTGGCAAGATCATGTTCGGTTCCACTGCGGCGTTTCACGGGGTGCCGTGCGTGGGGGGAGCCGACACGGTGGCCAATATGTGCGTGATGGATGCGGATGGGCAGAACATCCGCCAGTTGACGTTCGACCAGGACCACAACTGGTGCCCGACGGTGATGAACGACGGGCGGGTCCTTTATACGCGTTGGGAGTATTCCGACACGTCGCACTATTTCACGCGCCTGATTTTTACGATGAATCCCGACGGGACTTCGCAGTTCTGCTATTACGGAAGCAACGGCTACTGGCCCAATTCGAAGTTTTACACCCGGCCCATCCCGGGGGATGACAATAAAGTGGTGACCGTTGCGTCCGGTCATCATGGCGTACCCCGCATGGGAGAACTGGTGATTCTGGATACGGCCAAGGGGCGGACCAGCGCCGACGGAGCGGTTCAGCGGATTCCCGGTTTTGGCAAAAAAGTCGAGCCGATCATCATGGATACGCTGGTGGATGCGGTGTGGCCGAAGTTTCTCCACCCGTTCCCGCTGAACGACAAGTACTTCCTGGTGGCGTGCAAGCCGACTCCGACGTCGCTGTGGGGGATCTATCTGGTGGACGTGTTCGACAACATGACCCTGATTAAGGAAGTGCCCGGCAACGTGTTGTTTGAGCCGGTACCGTTGAAGAAAACGACCCGTCCGCCGGTCATTCCGGACCGGGTGGACCCGAAAAAACAGGATGCGGTGGTGTACCTGACGGATGTGTATTCGGGACCGGGGTTGCGGGGCGTGCCGAAGGGGACGGTGAAGAAACTGCGTCTGTATGAGTTCCACTATTCCTATCCCCAGATGGGCGGTCACGTCAATGTGGGGGTCGAAGGCGCGTGGGATGTACACCGCATTCTGGGAACCGTGCCGGTGCAGGAGGATGGTTCGGCGATGTTCCGGGTGCCCGCCAATACGCCCATTGCGATTCAGCCGCTCGATTCCGAAGGGAAAGCGATTCAGATCATGCGCAGCTGGTTCGCGGCGATGCCGGGTGAAACACTTTCGTGCATCGGATGCCACGAAAGTCAGAACCAGACGCCCATGCCGCGTCAGACCCTGGCGAGCCGCCAGGGTGCGACCGCGATCGAGCCGTGGTATGGCCCGGCGCGCGGGTTCAGTTTCAAGCGCGAAGTGCAGCCGGTCCTGGACAAGTACTGTGTCGGGTGCCACGACGGCAAAGACCGCGCCGGGGAGAAGATTCCGGATTTCTCGCGCAAGGAGAAGGATACCGTCGGGGTGGATGGGAACCACTTCACGTCCGCCTACCTGGCGCTGCATCCGTATGTCCGGCGGCCCGGACCCGAGAGCGATTATTCGTTGTGCGAACCGATGGAATTCTATGCCGGTACAAGTGAATTGATTCAACTGTTGAAAAAGGGACATCATGGTGTGGAACTGGATGGCGAGGCGTGGGATCGCCTGTACACCTGGATTGACCTCAATGTGCCCGATCATGGCAACTGGAGCGAACAGCGGCCGATTCCCGCCAACTTCCACGAGCGGCGCATGGAGATGCGCAAACTGCTGGCCAATCGTCCGGAAGACCCTGAAATCCTGCCGCCTGTGCCCGCGGCGCCTGCGTTTGTGTCTCCGAAGCGTCCGGCGGCCCCGGCGGCCTTCGAGGGAAAACTGACGCAGTGGCCGTTCAATGCCGAGGAAGCGAAAAAACTTCAGGCGGCGGCGGGCGCCCAGACGCAGCGGACGCTCGATCTGGGCAATGGGGTCAAGATGGATTTTGTCCTGATTCCGGCGGGAGAGTTTGTCATGGGAGACGCGGCTGGGACGCCCGATGAAAACGCGCGGACGTCCGTGAAGATCGAAAAACCGTTCTGGTTGAGCGTAAACGAAGTGACGTTGAGCCAGTACCAGCGGTTCGACGAGCAGCACAAGAGCCAGATTCTCGACCAGCAGCACAAGGACCATACAACGCCCGGATATCCGATGAATGATCCAAACCATCCGGCGATTCGGATTTCCTGGAAGAACGCCGTGGCGTTCTGCGAATGGCTGGGGAAGGCGTCCGGCGAGAAGTGTGTGTTGCCGACCGAGGCCCAGTGGGAATGGGCCTGCCGCGCGGGAACGGATACGCCGTTGAACTATGGCGACGTGAACGCCGACTTCTCGAAGGTGGCCAACCTGGCCGACAAGTCCATGGAACGCCTCTGTGTGCGCGGGATCAACCCGCAACCGATTGACAATCCCACTCTGTTCGAGGCGTTCCTGCCGATGGATCGCCGGTTCAACGATGGCGAGCGCCTCATGACGACGGTGGGCAAGTACCAGCCCAACGCGTGGGGATTGCACGACATGCACGGCAATGTGGCCGAATGGACACGCTCGCTCTACCGCCCCTATCCGTATCGGGACGGTGACGGACGCAATGCGCTGGAGGGAGACGGGAACCGGGTTGTACGCGGTGGGTCGTGGTATGATCGTCCGTATCGGGCGACTTCGGCGTTCCGTCTGAACTACCAGCCGTGGCAGAAGGCGCCCGATGTCGGGTTCCGTGTGGCGATCGAATCGGAAGGTGAGGTCCGAACGGCTCAGGCCAGCGGGGCGAAGTGATTGTGTTCTCAGGTTGAGGGGAGTGGATCGGGGTCCTTGCCGGGGAATCGGCAAGGACCCCGATGGATTTTGGGGGAACGGTTTTCTGGAAGGACTTCCCCTTACGGGAGGGGAAAAGGGCCTCACACCCGTTCCGAGAAGGTATCGGGGGATGATTCCGGTTCCCGGGCTTCCAGAGCCGACAGGGCGCTCTCAATGAGGTTGGCGGCCGTATGGGGCGAAAGGTTTCCCATGTTGAGGACGAGGTCGTAGTCGGTTGGATTGTCGAGGTTTTTGTTGAAATAGGTCCGGGTGAATTCCGCGCGTTGCCGGTCGCTGGTCTGGATGCGTTCCAGGGCGGTGTCGCTGTCAATCTTGTAGTACTTCGCGACATTCTGGATGCGTCGTTCGAGTGGGGCGATCAGGCGGACGCGCAGCCCCATTTTTTCGGGCAGAAGGAAGTGGGCGCCCCGGCCCAGAAGGATGACGCTGCCCTGTTCGATCAGGGCGCTGATGACCTGGACCAGGGAACGGAAGTAGTCGGTTCCCTTGACGTGGGATTCACCCCAGAAAAGGGTCTCGAACAGGGAGGAAATGCGCGATCGCGAGCGTTCGTCGAGTCGGTCTATGAGCGGACGGCTGACTTGAATGTTCTCCGCGATCTCCTTGATGAGCGCCGAGCCGAAGATTTCATAGCCGGTCCGGATGTGCAGTTCTTCGGCAACCAGGCGGGAGCCGGACCCCAGTTCCCGCGAGATGGCCAGGATGGGGTGCCGCAGGGGTTCGGGATTCTGTTCGTTCCCCTGCGGGTGCAGGAACTGGCGAAGCCGGTCCTCCTCCCACTGTCGGATACGTCGGTCGTTGAGTTCCTGGGCGTTTGACATGGCCCGGTCCTTCTGTATCATAGAGTGAATCTGAAATGTTTCATTGACTCCAGAATAGCATGAAATTGGCTGGCAATTCAACCAGAATCAACTTTCTGTTGACTTGCCGTGCGTATCGTGATTAGAAGAAAGCCGAAACGATGTGTTTCCTTACGCCCGATGTCGGCCGACAGATTCCAGTGTGTGGGAAATTTCCTTCTTCTCCCTGAAGTGTGGGTTGCCGGAATGATGGAAAAAATTCATGACACAGTTCGGAAGTCTTCTCTGCTCCTTGTGGACAACGAGGAACAGGTGCTTGAGACCATGAAACGGATTATTCTGGATTATGGATTGGATCTGGAACTGACGACGGCACACGATGGGGACGAGGCGATCCTGCATTTGCAGAATCGTCCGTACGATCTGGTGGTGTGCGATCAGAACATGCCGGAGGGTGAGGCTCAGGGGATGGATGTTCTGCGCTACACCCAGGAGATGAAACCGCAGGCGCCTTTGTTTATTCTGGTTACGGGCGTCGGGACCATTGATATGGCGGTTCAGGCCATGCGTTTGGGGGCCTACGATTTCCTGGAGAAGCCATTTCAGAAAGAAAAATTCATCAATTACGTCCGAAATGCCCTGGGGGCGCTGGAACTGGCTCAGGAAAACCGGACGTTGCGTCAGGCGGTCGAGGCGCACTATGTCTTTGCCGGCATTATCGCCGTCAGCAAGGTGTTGCGCGACGTGCTCGAACTGGCCCGGCGGGCCGCCGAGAAGAACAGCGCCGT
>DAOPYU010000176.1:0-8865 GCA_035353095.1 Candidatus Sumerlaeota bacterium
TGGTTCATCTCGTTGGAGGTGTTGCCGTTCGAGTAGAGGCGCACATAGCGGGTTTTCACGCCTTTTGTTTCGATGATCCGTCCCTCGAACCGTTCCAGGTAATCCTTGTCTTTGCCGATCCCCAGGCCCGAGCTGTTGTCGTGGTCGTTGTTGAAGTGGGTCCGCACGTTCTGCATGAAATCGGGGTCATCGGCCGTCCGCACGGCCACGTCGTAGTAGGCCCGGTACTTCTGCGAGAAATAATGCCACACCACCACGCCGTACACTTCGGCTTCCTGACCCAGGTCTATCTGAACCCACTGCGATCCCGGACCCAGTTCGACAGAATTCCCGTCGCTCCCCTCTTTGTTCCCATCGGTGATCATCTTCAAGTCGCCGATGATCGGCTCCTCGTCGCTGGCCGTGACCGGTTTCCCCTTTGCCAGGTTGACACAATTATCGGGCGCCAGAAGCGTTTGTTTTTCGCCCGGATTGCGCGCCTCGAGATTCGACGTCTTCACGTCCTTCGGCGTCCCGATGAAAACCGGCTTGGGCAACACAATGACCGCCGGCTTCACCACCTCCGAAACAAAGGGAGGAGGCGGAAGCGCTTCCACCGAACCGGCCGCTTCCGATGCCCGGCTCTCGCGCATCTCAGCCGCCCATCCCAACACCACAAACATCAACGCCGTCAGACCGCCCCAGATCACCGCACGTTTCCATGCCGACATGGTTCCGTCTCCTGTTCATCCCCCGGTGGGTGACGGGCGCCGGATCGGCGCTCCCGGGAGGGGGACTGTACGAAACGGCGGCGCCGCGTTTCCAGGTTCCCCCCGCATCACCCTCTGCATACCAGTAACCGTCCGACGGAATTCCATTCCGCCTTTTGCGTTTTTTTCCATCGGGGAGGCAGGTATTTTCTGTGAGTGCCTGCGTGAACCATAACCATAGAAACCGCAGTTGAGGACAGAAAATGGGCCTTTCGCTCCTGTGATATGGGGCCAAAACGGTTTCGGCTTTGTCCCCCTTTGGGAGAGGGGCTCTCTGACTACGCCAATCAGGAGATTGGCGGTCCCGGGAACCGCTTTCTCCGATAAAGATGGGCGTTTCATGGAGGGCGGGCGTCTCGCCCGCCTATGAGGAAAACCAGGGTTGGGGCGCTTCAACTGCGTTTTTTATTGTAAGCCACACGAGGCACAAAAATCACAAAACAGGACGCTCCGGTATCACTTGAGACAGAAACAAGTGGTCCTCCGCGTCACTGCGTCTCTGCGCGATGATTCGGAACCCTTCTGCAATTCTCTGTTCGGGATTTTCCGACAGACGCTCACCGGTCGCGTTTCGCCTCCCGCAGGCGTCGGCGCTCGGCGTACCAGGCCTGTTTCGAGGCGCGGATGGCCGGTTCGTGTCCCAGGAGAATACGCCCGATCATCTGGAAGTACCCGCCAATCTTGACCAGATACCAGGCGAACTGGACCGGATAGACCTGAAGCGCCAAGACGAATGGTTTGTGCTTGAAGTAAAGTTCATTGAACATCAACGCGCCGAGAAACAGGACGAAACAGAACGCGGCCAGCCACAGAAATCCCCCCCAGAAGGGCGCGAGCAGAAGCGCCCCGACCGCCGCGACAAAAGGCGCCAGGTCGCGCGGCACCCACTGGCCGTGCTTGTAGTGCAGGCGCGCCGAACCCTCCCCCTCGGCCCAGGCGTTTCGGAAGAACGACCGGGTCTCGTACGGGTGGCGGTGCGAGACGCGGGCCGTGGGCCAGTACACCGTCTGGTACCCCGCCTCGAGGAGCCGCCATCCCTGGTCGGAATCCTCGGCGCGCGGCAGGGCCGAGTCGAACCGGAACGTCCGCGCGGTCTCGCGCCGCAGGGCCAGGTTGTTGGAGTTGTAGCGGGTGGTGGGACCGGGCTGCACGTCAATGAAATCACGTCCCTGCTGCGCCTTGGCGTAGATGTTGGTGAACCCCAGACTCGTCGTCGTGGCGCCCATGACCATCGCGATCTCGCGGGTGGTGAATCCCCGAACGATTTCCGCGGCCCAATGCGAATCGGGCACGCAGTCGGCATCGGTGAAGAGGAGAAATTCCCCGTTGGCGGCCTCAATGCCCGTGTTGCGCGCCGGCCCCGGTCCGGCGTTGCTCTGACACAGAAGGCGGACCCCGGCGGCGGCGTAACGCTCGACAATCTCAGGCGTACCGTCGGTCGAACCGTCGTCCACCACGATAATTTCGGGCGGTTCGGTCAACCCCTTCTGGGCGGTCAGCGCATTGAGGCAATCGCCGATGCAGACGCGGGCGTTGTAGGCGGGAACAATGATGGAAATTTGAGTCATAAAAGAAGGGGCTTTCGGAGTCTTATCTCAGATTACGGTCAAAATGCTTAAATTGAGCCGCAGAACACACACAAAACAAAACCGCAACCGAGTATGAACCACGAAAGACACGAATGACACGAAAATTGCACTTTTCGTACTACGATCTCGCAGAATCTGCGCAAGCCGCGACGATTTGATGGTAACACGAGCACAATCAACCACAAAGAAAGTACAAGGGGCACAAAGATGCCGTTTTTGTGCTTCTTGTGGCAAACAAGAGGTTTGGTTGCGGCTTCGTTGCGCCAGGAATTCGTGTCTTTCGTGGTCAGAACATCGGTCAATACATCGAGGCGCACTCGTCGAGGAGGCGGGCGAGACGCCGGGCGTGCTCCTTGCGCGAGTACTTCGCGACGGCCTTCTCATCGGCCCGACACGCCACCGAACCCGTGGCGCGCCACTCGTCATACCACGCCTTCAGGACCGTCGTCAACTCCGCCACCGTGGCCGCCGCAACCCCGGCGCCCGTCTCGCGCAGGACGTTGTCCACCCCGCCCCCATCCCCCGGAACGGCCAGAACCGGTCGGCGCGCGGAAAGGTACTCGAACAGTTTGGCCGGGATCACCCACCCCTGGCTGCGCGGGAAGGCGGACTGGAGCAGCACGGCGGCCGAACGCTGGAGCGCGACACACTCGGCCCGCCCCACCGCTTCATGTCCCGTCACCAACCCGCTGGCCGGATGCCCCTCGACCATCCGGGCGAGCGCCTGTTCGTTGTTGGCTCCATAAAAGTCGAGCGAAACGTGGCTGGCGTCCATCTTCCCCGCTTCGATCAGGCCCTGCAGGGCGTCCAGAACGGGTCGGAACTTCGGCCGACCGTGGCTGGTCAGGCAGCCGGTGTAGAGAATCCGGAACCGGTCAATCGGCGGGGCCGGGTCGGGCGAGAAGTCCTCGGGATCGAACCCGTTGAACATCACATGGACCGGCCGGCCGTGCCACACCTCGAGCCGCTCAGCGGCGCCATGGGTGGCCGCCACGATCGCCGAGGCGGTCTTGAGGTACCGGTTCTGATGAAAAAGACGGATCGGATTGATGGCCGAGGTGAGCAGGTTTTCGTACACCTGGCCGATGATGTCGCGGAAATCGGCGATCCAGGGACAATCCGCCCGCCGGGCGGCCTCGGCCCCCAGCAGGTGGGAACAGGCCCAGGGCGCGGAGGCCCACACCGCCTTGATCTCGTGCTCCTTGAGAATCTGGGGCAGAACGGCCCGCGCATTGCGCCAGAAAGGGTAAGGCCGGTGGTGCGGGAGAAACACGCGCCGCGCCAGGTCCACGGCCCACGCCGGGGAACCGAAAGCGTAATCCGTCACGGGCACCCGCACCACGGTCAAGTCGGCAGGCAGGTTGACGACAAAATCCGGATCGTAAAAGCAGTTATCCCCCACGTCGTTGGACGTGCGGCGGTCCATCCACTGTTGCGCCAGCACCACGGGCTCCCAGCCGTACTCGCGCAGGTACTTGGCCAGGCACCCCGCGCGCTTGCTGGCCACATGGCCGATGGGCGGAAACGCCTGGGAGATCATCAACACTTTCTTCACACAAAACCCCTGTCAATCAATTGATAATGGATAATTGACAATTGATAATGGACAATTGACAATGAACCGTTTGGCCTTTAATGGATAATTGATAATGGACAATTGACAATGAACATCTTGGCCTTCGATGGATAATTGATAATGAACCACTTGGCTTTCTGTGGACAATGGGCGATTTCTACCCGTTCTCTCTGGATTCTCTCTGGTTCGGCTATTTTCCGGACCTGAGCCAGTCCACCCCATTCTCAATTGTCCATTCTCAATTGTCAATTATCCATTATCCCTCCTTCGCCTCCAGTTGGATCGGCTCGGGCGGCCCGGGGAAGCGGGGGCGGGTCCGGAGGATGTAGAGATCCACGACCGACATGGCGCGCGCCACCACCTCGCGCGCGACGTTGCGCAGGCGGAACTCCGGCGCCTCCACATCCCGGGCGCAATAGGCCACCGCGTCCAACCCCTCGTGGCGCGCGATGAACAACGCCCGATAGTTGTGATACTCCTGCGAAATGACCGTAAACCCGTTCAATCCGAACACATCGCGCGCCCGCACGATCGAATCGAGCGTGCGGAACCCCGCGTAATCGCGCGTGATGGCCGACTTGGGGATTCCACTCTGAATAAGCGCGTGGCGCATGTCGTTCGGCTCGTCGTAGTCGGCGGTCTTGTTGTCCCCGCTCACCAGAATGTGGCGAATTTTTCCCTGCTGATAGAGTTCGACGACCGCGTTGATCCGGTAACGGAAATAGAGGTTCTCGCGCCCGTCCCGCGTGCGGCGACTCGTCCCCAGGACCACCCCCACATCGCGATACGGCAGGTCTTCAATCGAGTGATACACCTGCGCGCGGGTGACATGCACCACCCACCCGCTCATGCCCCACACGACCAGGATTCCCGCCACAGCCAGACCCAGCAGAACGAACACAATCCTTACAACTCGACGCCAGTCCACCAGCCGGGTCGTGCGACACGACAGCAGAAGCGGTGAAACCCGCACCCGACCCGCCCGTTGGATATCACGAGCCCCCATCGGGAGACACCCCCTCGCCTCCGCCCTCCGCGCCACGCTTCACGCCAGCGGACGACGATTCCATGGACAACGATCCCCCCCACAACCGCCGGGATTCGAGGCCTTCCGGGAGCGGGTCCAGACTCGGGCGCAGCGCAATCCAGAAATCCTGCGCCGCAACCAGATCCGGCGTTGCGTTAAAATGCAGGTCGCGACGGCCGGTCTCCCCCTGGCCGATCGTTACCGTCCCGATGGGCGTCAACTGTCCCCCCGCCCCCGACACGCACACCTCGTGGTGCAATGTCAGCGGAAGAGACGTCTGCGCGACGATACTGCACATCAACCCCGTGGCCCCCTCTCCGTCCTGACGGCTCGCCTGCCGGATTTCCGACCGGACACACGCCTGCATCTGGCGGTCCACCTCGACCCCCGACTCCACAGCGGGAACTCCGGTCGGCAAGGCCTCCACCACCGAAACCGGAATCGCCTTCCCCTGCCACTCGACACTCCAGGCAATCGTCTGCGTCCCGGACGAATCCGTCTTATAGTGATCGAGTATCCAGAAAGGCGCGATCCCGCTCGCCTGATCGCGCACTCCCATCATGTTCGCCACATCCATCCGAGCCGGCAATCGGATATCGTCGAGAGAGCGCATCGTGAAAAGAGTGCGCCGGGCGCCCTCGTCCACACAGACCCCGCCCGACAGGGCAAACGGCCCGCCAAACCCCTGGAGCAGCTCAAAGGGCGGCGTGTCCATCTCCACCCACACCGGCTCGCTGGCCCGATAGTAACGGCGCGCATGCGCCGCGGGCGTGTAAACCGCCTCGAGCGTCTGACGCATGGCATCCGGGTCATCGGTATTCTTCCACCACCAGTATTTCAAGAATCGCAACGCCTCCATCCGCCCCGGAGAACCGGCGGGCAGCTGCGCCACCGCGTCCTCGAACGTGCGGATGCGCGCCGACCGGCCCAGCGTCACCTTCGACTCAAACTGCGAGACCGTCACCCACACCTCGTCCGCTCCCTCGAGTGTCTCGACATCCCACGTCATGAAAAGCGGCCCCCAGTACGGCACCATGACCGAGTACGCCTCGACCCGATGCGACTGGCTGGAAAGAAAATTCAGAATGTTCCGGACCGGATACGCCTTCTCGACCTTCAAGTCGGCCTGATGGAACGGGCGGTCGAACGCGCTGCGCAGGTCCACCCGCCCGATGAGGCGCACCCGCCGGGCGTCCTTCGAGACCGCCTCGACCCGCACTTCGCCTCCCCGCATCCCCGGTTCAAGCGTCACCGGCCCGAACTCCTGTCGTCCCAATTTCAGCGGAAACCGCGCCACCTCGCGCGTCTGGATAAAATTGCCCCGCAGGAGGTCTATCAGCACGTCCACACTGTTCACCAGAGCGAGCAGCAGAACCCCGACGGCCACCAGCCGCAGGTACGGCTTGCGGCGTTTGAAAGCCGGTTTCCGCAACACCTCCAGTGTCGGCTTCGACGGCCCCGGCTGGTTTTCTTCGAACCTGTTCATCCCCCATCCTTTCGATCACGCGCACCCATCCCACTCTGGAACTCCTCGGGGATTCTACCTGAGACCGATTCCGAAAATCTTCAAGAAAATACAGTGAAAACCTCCGGTCTTACAACACAGTTTTTCCCAGACTTCCAGTTTATCCACCGATGAACCGGACCGATTCACTCGAAAACAGGCCCGGGCCGGGAGAATTCCAGATAGCCTCCCGGCCCGAATTTTGGGTTCTGGAAACCGCAGTCGAGGACAGAACGAATCTTTTGTCCGCATGCTATGGATGAAAACTGTTTGGGCCCCCTCACCTTCCGGGTGAAGTCTTTTGACCGTGCCAATCGGGAGATTGGCGCTCCCCCGGGAACCGGGGCGGAGGGAACGGTCGCCCGTCAGGCCCGGCGCCGGGCCAGTTCGCTGGCGTAGTGACGGCCCAGGGTGTCGGCCTGCGCGCGCGCCCAGTCCGTCAGCGCGATCCGGCCCGTGGGCGGGGTCTCCGCACACAACAGATTCCCCATCAGGCCGCGCAGCTCGTCGCGTGTCATCACCACGTCGCGCATCAGCCACCCGGTCACCGTCGCGCCCCAGTACCCCACGACCGGCGGCACCGACACCAGGGGGCGCCGCACCCCGATGATCCGCGCAATAGCCGACGCCAGTTCCCGGTAGGTGAACGTTTCCGGCCCGGTCGCGTTCACCACGACATTCTCCGTCTCCCCGGCCTGCTCGACCGCCAGCCGCGCCAGGTCCTCGACATGAACCGGCTGGAGCCGGTACTGCCCGTCCCCGAAAATCGCGAAGAAGGGGAAGTGCCGCAACGTCCAGGCGATGTTGTTGATCAGGATGTCCGCGCCCCCGAACAGAACCGTGGGCCGCAGGATCGCATACGACAGCCCCGACTCGGCCAGCAGCCGCTCGACCTGCGCCTTCCCGCGAAAATACTCCAGCGGCGAATCCTCGGACGGGTTCGCGATGCTGATGTGGACCACGCGTCCGACCCCCGCCGCCTTCGCGCACTCGAAGAGCGTGCGTGTGTTGGCAAGCGCCTGGGCAAATGTAAAACGCGGGTGGTTGAACCGGACCCAGTAGGTGTTGAAAAGCGTCCCGACCCCTTCGAGGGCGCGCGTCAGCGCCGCCGGGTCGTCGAAATGAAACGGGGACACCTCGACCGGCGCGGGGAACAGGTTCGTCCGAGGAGGAGAGTTCGTCAACGTCCGAACCCGATACCCCGAGTCGAGCAACCGCCGGGTGATGAACCGCCCCGAATACCCGAACGCCCCCGTAACGCCACACAGTTCGCCGCCCATGAGGGTCCCCTCCTTATTTCTGGAATCGTTCTTCAGGAGGGGACCATCTTACCAACAGGAGAGGCGGAAATCCATTTGTTCTTTATACGAATCACGATAGGAAAGGCTCTGAAGCAAACATGATTGCATGACAAATCGAGTAAACTCCCACTTCCCTTTTTCCCTGTAGATGGGGGATCCTTTGTTCGATAACCCTTGATTCTTCAGCCTCGCGCTTGAAAGATTGGAGGTGATCGGATTACCATGGTCTTCAGCCCCCGGAGGGGACAACGGTCTGTAACCGGAGGTGACCGAAGGCCCCCCCCGGAAGAGAGCGCAAAATAAGTTCAAGCCCCGGAGGGGCGACAGAAACGTGAAGAATCGAGGCGATAAGAGTTTCTCCAGAAATTGTGTTGCAGAGAAAAATTTGGTTACGTAAGATCACAACAAACATGTGGTGGCTTTACTACAGCCACCCGACAGAATACGTCGATTGATCTTTGCATGCAAGATTCGACCTTTGTCTTTGATATCAGATAGGCGGGAATGAGATACATGCGTCAACAAATTCAATCCATTCTTCTTGAAATGCGAAATGAGTTCTTACAACCCCATACAAGACCGTGGATCGTGGGCTTTTCTGGTGGAAAAGACTCCGCTATATTGGCTCACTTGACGGCAGAAATGCTGTTGTCAATTGCTCCTGATCTCAGGCAAAGACGGAAGGTATATATCGTCTGTAATGACACCCAGGTGGAATCTCCTGTTTTTGAATCTTTTGTCGAAAAGACACTGTCAAGAATGAAAGAAGGTTTTGACGCTCTTCGTCTCCCGATAGAGGTTATTAGAACAAGACCCGAGATAAAGGACACGTTTTGGTTTAATTTGATAGGGAAAGGGTATCCAGCACCAAACCCGAAATTCAGGTGGTGTGTAGATCGCCTTAAAATTCGCCCTACAACAAAATTCCTTCGCGACACAGTACATGAAGGCGGTGAAGCCATTCTTCTTCTTGGAGTCCGAAAATCGGAATCCATTGCGCGTGCTAGGAGAATAGAGAAGTACTCAAAGGAAAGCGATTACGCTCGCCTGGTCCCACATCATGACATCCAAGGCTGTTCAATCTTCAG
Source organism: Candidatus Sumerlaeota bacterium (assembly GCA_035353095.1). Taxonomy (GTDB): domain Bacteria; phylum Sumerlaeota; class Sumerlaeia; order UBA8349; family UBA8349; genus DAOPYU01. Next base: position 8,835 of record DAOPYU010000176.1, read on the forward strand.
ACCTATTATGGACTTGACAACAGAGCAAGTG
>DAOPYU010000177.1:0-7639 GCA_035353095.1 Candidatus Sumerlaeota bacterium
GCCTGCATCGGCGCCACGGGGTAGAGGATCGCCACGTCGCAGCGGTGGACTCCCTGGCTGAGAAGATAACAGAGCCGTTGCGACCAGGTCATCAGGGTCCCCATATGTTTCCAGTACGGCATGCGGAAGTGGTTACAGGGGGGCGCCCATTCCCAGAAACCGCCGTGGGTGGTGTAGTAGAGGCCATGAAAAGTCTGAAGGGTGGTACCGAGGCAATAGTTCTCGATCCCCGCCCCGACCAGTTGTGACGGGGTGGTTCCCCAACCGCTGCTGTGATAACCCTCGAGCCATGTGCGCGGCTGCTGGTAGAGATGCGCGATGGAACTGTGGACCTTGGTCTTGATGACGTCGGTTCCCAGATTGGGCTGATCGTTCCCCGGGCCGTTCATCCAGCGCTGCGTACGGAAATAGTCGCCGAATTCTGTCACATCAGTGCCGCGTCCTCCATGATCGCCCCCATAGATCATTCCCCGGTTGTGGTGCCACAGGAGGACCGGCTTGAAGAACGATTCCTCTTCGAGCGCTACCATCACGTCGTTGAAATCGAGGCGAACCTTCGGTGTACGCGGGCCGATGTCGGTAAAGAGGGCCGGCAGTTCAGGGACCACGTCGTACCCCTTACGTTTCTTGAACTCGTCGGCGAACCGGCTGTGCCAGAGATTCTTCCGGATTCCGAATTCCAGTTCGTCCGAGAAAAAGAAATTGAGCGCCTTGCCCGCCTCACCGGGCAATTTGTCCTCAAATCGCTGGAAAAACTTCTCGATGACCTTCGGACCCGTTCGGGGATCGAGCGGATCAATGGATTTCATCTGTACTTGTGACCGAACGGCCACGACTTTCCAGGTGCCCTCCGGCGCCTGCCAGCGCAGCGTCCGCCCTTGCAGGTGCGGACGTAAATCAATCACAGACTCCGCCACGGCAGAACCGTTCTCTGTTTTCCACGCGCTTACCCCGACTGTGCGCTCGGGCACTTCGACGGAGAATTCTTTTCCCCCCGTACATTCCCACGAGACGGGTTCCAGGGTTGAGCCGTGCAAGTCCGGATTTTCCTTCAGGACTTCATCGGTCCACTGCCCCTGTCCCACGCTCGAAAGCGTATAATCGCTCAGACTGATCGCCATGCCGCGCTTGCGGGCTTCCCCCGCAAACCACTGCACCAGTTTCCACCACGCCTCGGAAAAGAGAGGCGGATCGCTGGGGTAGGTCAGCCCGTAGGTATTCCCCCCCTCATCGCTGTGGGCGTAGTTGATCTGCAGGCCCATTACTCCCTTGCCCGCCAGCTGGTCCAACTGCCAGGTGAGCCGTTCCCGGGTCAGCGGGTCGCCGACCCACCAGTAAAAGGCCACTTCGCCATACCCCGCCGGTGGGGTGAGGAAGCCCGGCAGAACATCGAGGTCGGCCGCCCGGCTGGGGTAGCCGATTGTGTAGTCGGGAGGGGGTGTCAACCCCAACGGATGGTCCGTCTCGTTGGCAGCTTGAAGTCCCGCACTTCCTCCGGTTAGAAATAGAAATATCGCAATCCATTGAAATGAGAGATGAACGGATGGTTTTTTCGATCTCTTCACTCGTTTGTCCCCTTTTCGGATATTCACATGGGCATTTTGTCCTGCAACAGATTCTGCCTGTGACAGGGAAAACGCATACATCCTGATTTGGTGAAGAGTTTACCACATGAGGGACAAAGGACAAGGAGAAACGGGGGGAGAGACCTGATTGCCTGATTTGCAGGTTTCAGGATTCATCTGAGACAAACACCGAGCCCTGTCTTGAGTACATTCCATCCGATTTTACGTAAAATTCTATTGGGAACACCGACTGTTTGCTCGGCATGAAATTGTGGCCTTTGGGGGTATCGAGTAATCAGACCGTTTCTGGAGCCGGAGTATCGTAGAACACCAGGCTGGCGAAGCTGACGAAACTGTCGGTTTGCGGTTCCGGGTGCAGGTCGTACTTGAGGACTTTACCGGAACAGGCGGGCGAAAGCGCGGCCATCATCGTGTAGAGGGGAGGGAGTCCGCAGACCTTTTGCGCGTCCTGGGTGGCTTGCAGGTGACGGAAAAAGTCCTCCGTCCGCATCGCCTCGACGTGTCCGAGCATTTCGGCGTCCAGATGGCGGGTCGAGTCGAGCTGCGAATCCGTCAGGCCTTCCTCGTCCCCGAATTTCTTCCCCATGTGGCTCAGGTCCGCCCCCACCACAAAACAGACCCGTTTCCCCGAAGCCGCCAGCGCCTTCTGCAAAGCGGCGATAAACGACCGCATCGTTTCCGACTCCGACGGAATCTCGTTTTCGGCGATATAGCCATGAAACGATCCCACGAGAATCGGCAGAATCTTGAAGGGATGCGGCTGGCGGTGTGGATGCCCGTTGGGACCGTTCTGAACGGGCGATTCCCCGTACAGGTGTTGCAGGAAAAGAATCGGAAACTCGAGGGAATGCTCGAACTTGTGGAGGTATTCGTCCTCCATCAGGTCGAAGGGACAGGCGTCCCTCAATGCTTGCGCCGTCTCCTGACAGGTTTCCACCACCCCCAGCGGAGTACGGAAGGACTTGGCGGTCAGAATGAAGGGCCGGTTGGTGGGTTGGTGGGCGGTTCCCAGCAGGACAAACAGATCGGGCGCCGGGTCGGCCTCGGCCAGCGCGGCAAACGCGTAGGCGGAACAGATCCCTCCCACCTGCGGGTCGATGTGAGGAACCACCACCCCCCGGATCATCTGATCGGTCCCCTTTTCCCACCCGATTCCCCGCGTGTTGACTTCGGAATAAAAGCCGGAGATCTGGCGGTCGAGCGCTGCCGGGTCACTCTCGTACGCCGCGCCGGCGTGCGCCGCCTCCCGGACGGGCTGGTCGCGGAATTCCGAGAGCCGCTGTTGCCGCAACGTCTCGAAGCGCTCGTTCTGGAGCAACCCCAGGTGGTCGAGTTCCTGGATCACCTTCCGGATTTCGTCGAGTTGGAGGCGATGTCCGAATCGCAGTTCGTACACTCCCTGAAGCCCCGAGACCGACCGGGTTCCGTCCATCAGGGTCAACAACAGGAACGTTGGCACCGACACGCTGATCTGCTCTTCAATGAAGTGGAAGGGATCGCGCAGCACCACGACCTGTTGTTTACCCAGATCCACCGGAATCGGTTCCAGCGGGCGCAGTTGTGGACACAGTTCATCCATGACGGGGAGGCTCCTTGTCGCGGGTCGGCGAGGGTGGGTTCAGAAACGACTCGATCGGATGCGAGTCGAGGATGGCGTGCGTCAGGGTTTCATCCACCCGCAGGCGTTCGAGCAACGCGTGGACGTTTTCGAACTTGCGCTCCTCGCGAATCCGCTCCATGAAGAAAATCCGAAGGGTTTCGCCATAGAGGTCCCGTTTCTCGAAGTTGAAGAGGAAAACCTCGGCCCGATAGAGCGAGCCGGCAAAGGTGGGACTCCAGCCGATGTTCATCATGCCCCGGAGCGCCTGCCCGTTCAGGACCGCGTACACGGCATAAACGCCCGCTGCCGGAATTGCAAAGGAGGTGTCGAAATCCACATTGGCCGTGGGAAATCCCAGCTGCGCCCCGCGCCCGTGTCCATGAACCACGGGCCCTTCCAGTTCATAGGGTCGGCCCAGAATTTCCGACGCCAGCCGCACCCGCCCCAGGTCAATCAGGTCCCGGATGTAGGTGCTGCTCACGGGGTGTTCTTCGTGAAAGACCGCCGACACCACTTCAAGACCGAATCCTTGTTCGGCAGCCATGCGGCCCAGGAACTCCGTATCCCCCTGTCCGTCTTTCCCGAAGCGGAAATCATATCCCACGATCAGGTGGTCAATGGCCAGCCGCCGCACCAGAATTTCTTCCACAAAGGTCCGGGGATCCGTCGAGGCCAGTTCCGCCGTAAACGGCGGCATGACGAGGACATCCGCCCCCATCTCCTCGAGCATTTCCTCCTTGCGTGCCTGGGTCAGAAGCGTCTTGGGCGCGTAGGGCGGGGCCAGAACGGAAAGGGGGTGGTTGGCAAACGTGAACACCATCGCGGTGCCCCCGCCTGCCGCGGTCCGTGCCTTCTCGACCACTTTCCGGACCAGAAGCCGATGGGCCTGATGCAATCCGTCAAAAACTCCCGTGGTCAGAATCCGGGGTCTCGGAAATGTTTCAATCCGTTCCTGTTCGGTCGCCTGCCCGTTTCCCGGCAAGGCTTTCAAAACAATCATACCCACTCCAATTCAAAGAATTCACCCTGTTGCGAGCTCCACTTGCGAGCGGCGGAGCCCTGGTTGATCCCGATCTCGAGCAGGCCGGAACTGCCCCAGTACATCAAGGGGTGATTGAACGGCACCGCCGCAAAATGTGGCGCGATGCCGATGATCAGGTGATTCTTGTACCGCAGCTTCAGCTTGTGCGGATCGTTGCACCGCCCCAGCATTTCCGGCGTGACATTGGTCAACAGATTCCCATAAGAATCAATATAAATTATCCGGCCCGCCAATGATTGCGGCTTGAGGTCAATGTTGTCAAAGTAGGGCAGTTTGACCAGGTTGCCCAGAGGCGCTCCGAAATCATCGAGAGGCGTTCGGTTACACAGGTGCGCCGCGGCCGGGGCGAAAATGTCCCGGCCATGAAAGGTCTGGCTCCGGGTCTCGAGCATCAGTTCCGGCTGTTCGATGATGTGCGCCTGCCAATAGGTGGATTGTGTGGCCACATACGTCAACAGGCCGTTGTTGGGGGCGACGTAGAAATATTTCTCATCGCGCGCCACCACCGGTTTTCGATCGGAACCGACCCCCGGATCTACCACGCACAAAAAAATCGTTCCGGGGGGAAAGTAATCGTGACTGACCATCAGGACAAAAGCCGCTTCCTGAATGGCCTGTTTTGTGATGCTGTGCGTGATATCCACCAGATGCGCGTTCGGGGCGATGCTCAGGACCACCCCTTTCATGGTGCCGACATACCAGTCGCTCAACCCCATATCGGTCAAAAGAGCCACGACGGGCGGATCGGGCGGTTTCAGCATTTCGGGACCTGCCTTTCCGGCACAAGGTGCGAGTGCAATCCGACCCTTCCTTTCATTCATTCCACCTCGAACCTCGCTTCCAGTTCCGGACCGGGAATGTTGGAAGTCTTGGGAGATTCCGCTTGAATCTGGAGATGATAACATCCTTTATTATCAGTCTTCAAGACGAAATTTTCATCCGGGGTACGGCGGGTTTTCCGGCTGTCGGGCACATCCGTGCGTTCCAACACCACCCGGTAAAGCGCCGGACGGCTTTCGGGAGGTTCACACCCCCAACGCACGATCAGATAATCCCCCTTCTGATACCGTTCCGCCGGCTTGCGTCCCAGCCACATCAACGAGGCTGCCGCGGAAGCGTCGCCTTGGGAAGGGGAGGATTGCGTCTGAGCCGTTTCCTCCGGCTTTTCCTGCACAACCCGGTTTTCCCGTCCCGAACCAGATCTCAGAGGCGAATACCAGAACTTCCAGGCCAGAATTCCCCCGGACAGAATCAGCAGGGGGATACAGACCACCACCACTCGCCACTCGTTCTTGAAACCGGGGGCTGAGGGCCGCGATTTCTCAGCCTGCTCCCGGGAAATCAACGCATTGGGCTGAATCGCGGGGGCGGCAGGCGGTTCTGGTTCGGTAATGGCCTGCCCGCCCGGAAGAGGGGGCGGATTGGAAAGCGAAGGAACGGGAGAGGCCGGTGTCGAGAGGGCCTTTCGAGTGGGCAGTCCTTCCGGTTGGCCGAAAATCTGAGAATAGGGCAGATGCGACAGGGGCCGAAGCGCCTTGCGCAGCTGGAGCGAAAGCTCTCCCGCCGACCGGAACCGTTCCCGGGCATCCTTGGCCAACGCCTTCAACAGGACCTGATCCGTCTCGGGCGGCAACATGGGGTTGCGCTGGCTGGGCGGCGTGGGGGGGGTGGAAACATGTTTGTAGAGGAGCGAGGCGATTTCGCCTGTAAAAACCTGATGGCCGGTGAAAAGGCGGTAAATCACGCACCCGAACGCGTACAGGTCGGCGGCGGGGGTCACTTCTTCGCCCCGCACCTGTTCCGGCGCCATGTAGAACGGGGTGCCCATCATGGCGCCTTCGGCGGTCAGCGCGGCCATCGAGGAGGCGCGCGCAATACCGAAATCCATGATCTTGACCTTCTGATTCCCGGACGTAATGACGATATTGGCGGGTTTGATGTCGCGGTGAACAATCCCCCGGCCGTGCGCCGCGTCAATTCCCTGAGCCATCTGGTGGATGATCTCGAGCAGATCCGACACAAAAATCGTCGTGGCCTCTTCGCTCAGAAACTGATCGAGCGGCATCCCATCCACATACTCCATGACAATATAGGGAGGGGGACCGGGACGCACGTCGTAGATCGAGACGATATGCGGATGCGCGACCTGGGCGCATAAATGTGCCTCCCGCAGAAAACGCCCCGAGTATTCGGGATTCTCCAGGACCTGCGCTGACGGAATCTTGATGGCAACGGTTCGGTTCAGGTTGATTTGACGGGCCTTATAGACCTTTCCCATCCCGCCGCTGCCGAGCACGCCGAGAATCTCGTAACTTCCATCGAGAACTGAACCGGGTTCCTGATCCACCATCTGCGCTTACCCGCATTTACCGGACTGTTGGGGCTATGGCCTGCGGCATTCTGGCCGGGAATTCCTATCATCGCGGGTCGGGGGGCGTGTGTCAATTGCGAAGTCGAAACAGAACACGCCGAAATCGGGCTCGACAATTCCCTTGACCAACCGGCCTCGGTGAGTATCTTTAAGGGGTCCACGCGGGTGCGTGGACCCGTCAAGGGAAAATCCTTCCGGAAAGTGGTTCCCCTGCGTGGCCACCTTTCTTCCCTGACGAGACTCCCGTGCAGAGGTTTTCTTATGGCCAGAATCCATCCGACCGCAATCATTGATCCCCATGCCGAACTCCATGAAACCGTGGAAGTGGGCCCCTATGTCGTTATCGAAGGGGGCGTTCGGATCGGCAAAGGGACCCGCATTCTGGCGCATGCGTACATCAACGGCGAAACCACGATCGGCGAAGACAATGTGATCCACATGGGGGCCATTATCGGCCATGAACCGCAGGATATCAGCTACGACGGTTCTCCCCGGCGGCTCGAAATCGGGGACCGCAATGTTTTCCGTGAGCACGTCTCGATCCATCGTGCCAGCAAACCCGATAAGGTCACCCGGGTGGGCAACGACTGCTTCCTCATGGTCGGCAGCCATGTCGCGCACGACTGTCAGGTGGGCAATCATGTCATCATGGCCAACAATGCGCTGCTGGGGGGCCACAGCGTGGTGGGCGACCGGGCCAACCTGTCGGGTAACTGCGCCGTCCATCAGTTCTGCCGGATTGGGCGTCTGGCCATGGTTCAGGGGCTTACGCCCATGACCAAAGACCTGCCTCCGTACATGATTGCCTCCGGTCTGAACCAGGTGCGCGGGTTGAACGTAATCGGGATGCGGCGGGCCGGGTTTTCGGCCTCTGCCCGCACCGAAGTCAAGGCGGCTTTCCGCATCCTTTACACCGAAGGGAACAGTGTGCCGACGTCCATCGCCAGACTCGAGGCGGGTGGTTTCGGACCCGAAGTCGCGGAACTGATTCAGTTCCTCAAGGAATCGAAACGCGGCATCTGCCTGCGTTTTTCCGGCGC
>DAOPYU010000177.1:7739-8853 GCA_035353095.1 Candidatus Sumerlaeota bacterium
TATTGGGAGTGCAGGTAGCCGATGACGGTCAGGTGGACCGTGTTGCCGTCCATGAGGCCGACCGCTTTCAACGTTTTCCCCGCATTCACCACGACGCACCGGTCGGGAAAATCGTGGATGTAACCGAATCGGTCCGCGTAAGACTTGTTTGTGATATGCCCGTCCAGCAGCAGGTCGGAGTCGGAGGTCAACTGCCACGATCCGCCCCCCGTGTCGCTGGCATAGAGTTTCATCAGCACCAGTTCCTTGCCTGCGGGAACCGTGACAAGCGTCTGGGTGGTGATTCCTGCCACGTCCAGAGAACGACAAAAGCCCTGACGCTGAGCAACACCCCCGTTCACGGCCTCATAGATCTGCGTCAGGGTGACCATCGAGGGCCCCGGAGGCCCCGGGGGCGTGAGAGGGCCCTGGGCCCAAACCCACGCGCCCGCGATGAGCAGGAGCAGCAGAACACCCCCCACTCCGGTTCCCAGAAAGAATTCGTTGCGGCGGAACATGGAGACCTCCTGTGTCGGGGACCCGGGGAATTTCACCCCAGGTCCCCTCAAGAAATAGATGAGCCCCCACTACGTCACTTTCCTGTATTACGGGGACTCCCTGTCACACGTCACAGATCCGGATGGCTTCTTCCATGGACTTCAGCGGATCGCGTTTCGGCACAAATTCCTGCGCCACATAGCCTTTGTAGCCCGTCTGAAGAATCGCTTTCACGATCGCGGGGTAATACAGCTCCTGCGAGTCGTCAATCTCGTTACGGCCCGGTACGCCTCCCGTATGGAAGTGGCCGATGTACTGGATGTTCTCCTTGATCGTGTCAATGACATCCCCCTCCATGATCTGCATATGATAGATGTCGTAGAGGAGTTTGAAGTTGGGCGACCCGACCCGCTTGCACAGTTCGACGCCCCAGGCCGTGTGGTCGCACATGTAGTCCTTGTGGTTGCGCTTGCTGTTGAGGAGTTCCATGCAGAGCATGACTTTTTTCTGTTCGGCCAGGCCGACGACCTGCTTGAGCGCTTCGGTGCAGTTCTTCAAGCCGGTCTCGTCGTCCATCCCCTCGCGATTGCCGGGACAGCAGATTACATTCGGATAGCCCGCCGCGGCGGTGGCTTCG
>DAOPYU010000178.1:0-8814 GCA_035353095.1 Candidatus Sumerlaeota bacterium
CATCATCGGGAAAGGATGCGGCCCCACCACGGAACCGATGATGTAATGCGTGTCGTCGCACCGCGCCATCCAGTTGCGGAACGCCTCGTTCGAGGCGTCCTTGAGCGTGCGCGTCCCACTCGAAACCGGCACGACGTTCGCTCCCAGCAGGCGCATGCGGAAGACATTCAATTCCTGACGGCGGATGTCCTCCTCGCCCATGAAGACTTCACATTCGAGCCCCAGCAGCGCCGCCGCAGTGGCCGTCGCCACGCCATGCTGACCGGCGCCCGTCTCGGCGATCACACGGGGTTTCCCCAGCCGTTTGGCCAGCAGCGCCTGGCCCAGGGTGTTGTTGATCTTGTGCGCGCCCGTGTGGCAGAGATCTTCGCGTTTCAGGTAAATCTTCGCTTTGCCCCCACAGACAGCCTGACTGAGCTGTTCCGCGAAATACAGCGGCGTGGCCCGGCCCACATACTCGCGCAACAGGTAATTCAGTTCATCCTGGAAAGTGGGGTCCGGGCTGATCCGCAGGTACGCCTCTTCGAGTTCGAAGAGGACCGGCATCAGGGTCTCAGGGACGTAACGCCCACCGAAGATGCCATAGTGTCCCATGGCGTCGGGCCGTTCGACAACACTTGCCGCCCCCTCCGCTTTCGGGGTTTGATTGGTTGAATTTGAAGAAGCACTGTCCATCGCCGCGTTTCCTCCGCGAGAAATAATCCGTCAATCTTTGCGCTTTTCGATCGGATTTTCAAGGACGGAAAAGGGCGGAATGGGAGAAATCTTCCAATCGGCCTTTCACTGCAAGTTCACAGAATCGCGCCTCGATCCAACCCTCCACGTGTTTCACCCGGGTACCTCAACCGATTCCGGTTCGATCGAGAATTCCAGGACCTGGCGGCGGTGATCGCTTCGCCAGGAACTCTCGAGGGTGTAGGTTTTAGGAAAAACATGAGGTCCCAGCATACACTGGTCAATTGCGTAAAGCGGACAGGGCATCGGCCACGTGTAGGAACAACCGGAACCCGCGGCCTCGTAGGCGTGGGTAAAACCGGTCGGCAAGGAGGACAGGACACGGGAACGCCGGGGGGCGTTGAAATCCCCCACCACAAGATCCGCCTTCCAGTCCACCATCAACTCCCGCACGACCTGCAACCGGGGTTCGCGGGGTGAGAAAAGACTCGAAGCCAGGTCCACCACCAGCACCCGGCAATTTCCCTGAGGGGACTGCCAGACCACCCCCCAAGCCTTTACCCCCCTTTTGCAGCGGAATCGTTCGGGGTCCGCCAGCACCCCCCGTGCCCAGACGGCCATATTGCTGATTCGGACCGCCTGATAGTCCGGTCCAAAAGACGGTGCTGTTTCCGGAACATCCAGATCGTCGGGGATTTCGGACAGAACACAAAGATCCGGCTCAGACTCCTTGAGCAGGGTTTCGATCCCCTTCCAACCGGTTCGTCCACCCCAGACATTCCAGTGGATCAACCGGAGCGACCGCCCCTCCGGCCTTTCCAACGGACGGGCGGAAAGGCGGTTTTCCACGCACAACACCCAGAGAAGAGGCGGCAACGCCAGAAGGGCCAGCAACCCGGCCATCCGGCGGCGCGACCGGTACCAGGCATACCCGCCCCACCCCGTCAGGAAAACAAACAGAAACCCGGAGGGGATGTAGAAAAAAAGGCTGGTCAACCCGTTCGCATCGCGAAACACCTGGCCAAGAACCCAGGCAATCCAGAACAGGAGAACCAGGAGAAAACCAATACGAAACTTCGTATCATCCGGCGTCATGGGCACACTGATCTCGCCTGTGTCTATTGGGCTTTTCTCTTGGAAGGGAACTCCACTTCTTCAAGCAATCTGGATGGTTGAACGTCGCTTTCAGACTTGCGCATAATCTGAATGCGTTGACCATTCTCGTTCCATTTCACCAAATAATTCCGTTTCAAATGCTCCGAAAGTGGACTTCCGATGGGAAGATGGTATGTGTATTCTTTTGACCGAATACCCGGTTTGGCTTTTTCAGTATCAAGTACCAGGAGGTTCGCTTTGCTTTTTATTTCTTCCGAATCAACTTTGTTATTGAATTCAGAAGATATCTCAATCAGTGCAACATAACGTCCATCTGGTGACCAGATCGAGTCCTCCCCGCAGAGAAAAAGAGCCTGCCCGACTGAACATACAACCTCTGGGTCAGAAGCCATGAGTTCAGGCAAAGAAGCGGATTGTGTCTTTCCCACAATACTTCTAACACCTATCAGTCCATCTTCGGTACATTTTCGATACTGTGGATAGATCAAATCACCATTGAGATACACAAGCGCAGTTTTCCATTTTGGAGCGGATACAATGCAGAGTACCTTGTTTTTGTCCGGAAGGAAAGAGGCGCTGTACGAATCGCCTGATGCAGGCCACCACTTGAAATTCTTTCCAGAATCCCCAAATGCAATAAGTTCTCCGATCCGACCACCCGTGTTACGTCCTTGCAGATACAATTCAATGATTGATTCGCCATGGAATGTCGCATAATTGTACTACTCATTGGGGCCCTGTTTTATGACAATTGATTGAATTTCTTCTCCACTCTCCTTGCAGACATGGATTTTCAACCGCCGTTCCGTCTCGGGACTTTTATCGGAATCCATTTCTTCCAGATACAGGACATTTCCAGCGGGTGAGGCGGTTAACCTCAGTAACAAAGAGGAGGGAACATTGTATTTAAACAACTCTTTCCCCTCAGGAGAAATCTTCACGACTTTACCGACCCCACTAACATGAGTCCAAGAATCCTGTGCAAATGAAAGACTGGCTGAAATAATCCAGATAACTACACATACAATTCTGTACATTTGTATCCTCCACTGAAAGAAGAATAAAATCATTACAGAGTGTATTTCCGTTTTTTACACCGTCTCGCCCAGCGCTTCAATCTTGTCCACCACTTCGCGGAACGCGGCGTCCACTCGGAAGATCTTCTTGTAGAGTTTCAGGGCGCGTTCGGTCTCGAGGTCTTCCTGGAAGGCTTCGGCGACCTCGTAAACCAGGGCCTTGAGTTGCTCGACTTCGTCGGGATTTCCGGTTTTCAGGGACACCTCTTCGAGGGTCTCCTCGGCCAGGTCGAACATGCGCAGGCGGCACATGGCCAGGGCCAGTTTGGCGCTGGCCAGGTTCTTGATCTGGGGATCGCGCGTGGCCAGTTGGTAACAGGTGATGGCCTTCTTGATCTGACCCGCCGAAGAATACAAATCGCCCGCTTCCATCTGGATGGGGTAACGGAGGGGGTCTTCTTCCAACAATTTGGCGACCTGGGCCAGACGGTACTCGCGACGGTCCACTTCCATCTGGCGACGCAGTTTCACCACTTCGGTGTGGTAGTAATCAATGCTCTGGGCGGTTTCGAGATAACGGAACGCCTCGTCGTACTCCTTGAGGGAGGCGTAGAGGCGGATGAGTTGCAGGAGGAGATTCATGTCCTGGGGCCGCTTGGCCAGGAGGGTCTCGCCCGCTTCGATGGCCTTGCCCGTGTCGCCCGTCTGGGTGGCGGCCTCGCAGATGATGCGCAGACATTCGTCCTTGTTGCAGGCGGGGTCCATCTCGCGCAAGCGCTCGTAGGCGTCGAGGGTCTGCGCCCAATCCTTGCTCCGGTAGGCGATTTCCGCCAGATTCCGGAGCGAGGGCAGGTGATCGGGTTGAAGACGCAGGATGCGGCGACAGTGGTCGAAGAACAGTTTGTCGGAATCCATCGAAAGCGAGGCCATGCGGCGCGCGATCTCGAGCGCCTCGTCCCAGCGGCGAGCCTTGATCTTCAGGTCCGACAGGTAGTCGAGAAGGCGGAAATGCTGCGCCGCCGAGTCCATGGTGAGGGTTTCGAGGAGACGTCCGACGCGCTCTCGCTCGGCGGGGTACTGCTCCAGGAACGACTCGCACTCGGCCACGACCGCTTCAGGCTGGTTGGCTTTGGCATAGGCTTCGACCAGACCGAGCCGAATCTCGATATTGCCCGGATCGCGTTTGACACGCTCCTGCCACATCTGGAGGTCGCGATCGCCCAGCGCTTCCTGAACGCGCTTCTGGAAGATGCGCAGGCGCTGTTTGGCTTCTTCCGTGTGGGCGCGCAGGAGGGATTCATTGGCCCAGCGGGTGGCTTCCTCGAGCGACTGGGTGTTGAGGTGGATCTGCGCGAGGAAGTAGGCGAAACGGTAGTCGTCGGGGTAATTCTCAACGGCATACTGGAAATGCGTGAGGGCGCGCTCGTAATCCTCGCGCTCGAAGAGGATGTCGCCATAGAGGAGGGCAATATCCTTGGAATCCTGCCCGGCGTCAATCAACGCTTCAAGATGGGGTTCGGCGCGCAGCATCTGGCCGATTTCCTGATAGTAGGCCACGAGGCTCTTGCGCAGGTCGAGGCGATCCGGTTCGAGGGTGACAATCTTTTCGAGGCAGCGGAACCCTTCCTGGGTGTCCCCCTGCAAGATGAGCAGAGCGGCCAGGCGTTCGAGCGCCTCGACATGCTGGGGCGCCGCTTCCAGAATCGAGCGGTAGGCCTGTTTCGATTTCTTGTGGGTGTCATCCTCAATGCGTTCGATTTCCTCGACGACATCAACCGCGCCCGAGTAGTCGGAGGCCTTGATCAGACACGAGACAAGAAGATCCAGATACTCCATGTTCTCGACCGGCATGCACTCGCGCAGGACCCGGATGGCCTCTTCGACGTTGCCCATCCGGTCGAGAATCCCGGCGACGTGCAGACGGGTTTCCATGCGCCCTTCCGGGTCCAGTTCGAGCAGGCGACGTTCGATCGCCAGGGAATCCTCCCATCGTTCGGCCTTCTGATAACAGATGTCCAGCGCATCGAGCAGAGGGATTTCCGTGCTGTCTTTGGTCAACAGCGGCTCCAGAAGGGACAGGGCGTCTTCGAAGTCGCCCTTCTGGAATTTCAGGAACCCCAGGGTCCGCTGGAGAGCCTTGTCGGTGGGACAGAACTTCAGGGCGATCGCCAGAAGAAACTTGCCGAACAGAATCCGGTTCTGCTCCATGGCATTCAGAGTCATGCGGGTGATCAGGCGCCCTACGGCACGCTCCGCAAACCAGGCGGCCAGGGGCCAGGCGGGCAGAACGGCCACCACGGCCAGAAGCGCAAGAAACCCGGGCAGACTGGGCAGGTCGGGGTCAAGAAAAACCAGCAGGGTCGAAGCGAGCGGCAGGGCCACGTGTTCATGCAACGGTAAAAGACGGAAAAAGGGACGGCGGTAAAACTGGCAGAAGAAACTCAGGACATAGAGGAGAATGTACTCTCCCGCGAGGTAGGCGATCAGATAGACGATCCGGAGTGGGAAATTTCCACTGGCCCCCACTCCGAAGTAAGTCTCAACCGGCTCGAACCAGGAGAAACCTTCAATACCGAAGACTTTGGCCCCGCTGATACTGCCGAGCATCCCCGCATAAATGAGTATGGCACACAACAGGGCAACCGGCAGGTGCAGGAACACCAGAAAGGTGAACAACCAGGAGAGTTTGCTCTTGAGAGGCCGCAATTTTACTTACTCCTTTGGGTCCCACTGTAGCGAAGCATGGCCTGTTCGAGGCGATGGCGCGCGCCATCGAGCCCTCGCATGAATTTGTTACGCCGGGCGGTCAGATTCCGCAGATGCCCGGACAGGAGGTCGCACTGCGCGGTGACCGATTCGGGCGACGGTCCCCCCAGGCTGGAACGGCGGTCCACCAGATAATCGGGGTCGGTCAGGTTTTTCATTTCCGTTTCATCCAGAAGGGCGATTCCCTTTTCTTTTTCCAGGACGGCGTTGACGGCATGGGCCAGGTCCTGGCCGGTTTCCTCGCTCAGGCGCACGGCTTCTCCCAGCCAGCGGTAAGTCTGCCGGAAGGCCACGTGGCGCGTTTGCGCCAGGTAGTCGGCCACATCCGCCGCTTCGAGGAAATCGTGCTGCATGAGACTGCGCATCCGTTTTTTATCGAATGTGAGCGACTCCAGCGCCCCACGCAGGACGACCGGCGCCGGGCCGAGTTCCGCAAAGAGATCGAGCATCAGGTATTTCGACCACTGCTGCTCGCGGTTATAGCCCGAGGCGTCGCCGCGCGTCAAGTCCAGCAGGGTCGCGGCGGTCGAGCCCGCCAGAGCGGCCTTGGCCTTGGTGACCTCGGCAAAATCGGGATTGCGCTTCTGGGGCATGATGGAGGACCCGGTCACATAAGCGTCGCCAATTCGCATGAGGGACCACGGGGGCGAGGAGAACAGGATCAGGTCCTGGGCCAGGGTCGCGGCGTGCTGCGCCCAGACGGCCAGATGCCCGGCGGTACGCGCTTCGAATTCCGAGCGGTTGGTCACGCAGTCGAGCGTGTTGACCTGGGGACCGTCGAACCCCAGCAGACTGGCGGCGAATGGGCGGTCGAGGGGCCAGGAGGTGCCAAACGAAGCCGCGGCGCCCAGGGGCGAAGCGTTCATCAGGTCGCAGGCGTCGAGCAGCGTCTGAGCGTCACGCGAGAAGGCAAAGGCGTGCGATGCGGCCCAATGGCCCAGGGAAGTCCAGGCGGCCGGCTGGTGGTGGGTCAGACCGGGCATGAGGGTACGGGTGTTGCGTTTCGCGAGACGCACGAGCGTTTCGCACAAGGCCAGCGCCTCGCCCGCAAACGCGAGCGTCTTGTCGCGCAGCAGAAGGCGCATGTCGGTGGCCACCTGGTCGTTGCGGCTGCGTCCCGTGTGCATCAACCCCGCCACCGAGACTCCCGCCTGCGCTTCGACATAGGATTCGACGTTCAGGTGGACATCTTCGAGTTTCGGATCGAGTTCAAAGCGCCCCTGTTCGGAACACTCTTCGAGTTCCCGCAGGGCTTTCAGGATGGCTTTCAGGCTTTGGGCCGGAATCACCCCCGCCCGCGCCAGCATCACACAATGCGCCCGGTTGGTCCACAGGTCGCAGGGCAGCAACTGTAAATCGGCCGCTTCGCGGCGCCGCACATCCCACCCCGCGCAAAACGCGACGTTGGCTTCTCCCGCCGCCGAAGCCAGGCGGCGTCCCCAGACGGGACCGCTCATTCCCTTCCCTTTTTCGCTCATCTTGCCGATAAAACCTTTCCAGGATTGTTCAGAAAATACGTCACCTCATTGACCGTCCGAGGCGTTTTTCCATCTTCTCAAATTGTGGCGGCTGTTTGCAACTTGCTCAACCCTTTTCGGGCCACTTCCAGCGGATCGCCTTTCCAGTAAACCGGGTTGAACAATTCCAGGGACAGAACAATCGGCTTCCCGTATTGCTTCAACATCCGGGTGATGTCCTTCAGAGGCGCCACTCCGTCTCCCGGGAAAACGCGGTCTCCGTCGCCGATTTTCTCACGGGGCGGATCGGCGGGATAGTCGTTGAAGTGAAAAACCTGCACACAGTCTGCATTCAGGAGGGCCAGGCCGGAGAAATCCGAACCGCCCTTATAGATGTGATAGACATCAGGCAGGATACACGCCTTGGGATGCCCAGATTCGACCGCCACAAAGACGGCTTCGCCCAGGCGGCTCAGGTTCTTTGAAGCCCCCCAGATTTCCACCTGGGGAATCACCCCGATTTCCAGACCGATGTCGAGCAGTTTGCGATAGCGTTCCGCGACTTTCATCAGATCGAGGCGTTCGTTGCCCGGCGCCCCGGCGGGCGGCGCGGCGATGCGCTTTCCCCCGATCTTCGCCAGCGCTTCCATGTCGCGCCTGGCCTGTTCCAGCCCTTTATTGCGTTCGGTTTCATCCTCCGAGATCCAGTTGGCAAAACCGATGGCGCTTTCAACAGTCAACCCGAGATCGTCCAACCGTTTCTTGAGATCGGCCGGATTGCCTCCCTTTTGGGCATGGCTGTGGATTTTTTCGATCCAGGGCTCGATGGCGGAGAAACCGGCTTGGGCGGCTATTTCCACTTCCTGTTCGAGGCTCAGGTTAAATCCGCGAATGGTCGAGGTATTCAGACAGAACCGGAATCCCCCCTGCGGGGCCGCCGGTTTTTCCTGAGCGTGTGCCGGAAAGGATTTCAGCCCGAGCGCCAGCCCCAGGCCCGTCACCCCCGCCAGCAGTTCTCGTCGGCTTGTGCTCGTATCAGGTTGCCCTTGGTGCATGCTTCGTTTCCTTCAGAGACGATTTTGTGAATAGCCCCGGGACCGGTTTTCAACTGCACCGATTGCCGTCCCCCAGTGTCTCACGGCGTCTATCATCCCCAATACCCCACACTAAATCAACATATTCCCTTCCCCTATTGAGGCACAAAACGAGGGGCCGTTTTCCGAAAAAAAATCGGAGTTTTCACTGAATTACGATTGCGGTTGCCGACTTTGTATGATTGAATTGTCTCGGTTACTCATCTGTATTATCGGGCCCGGTCGGGTCGGCGTTCCGGATTCCGGAGTTTTCAGAGATCGTGAGGGATTTTCTGTCACAATGCCGATTTTCCTGCCTTTCTGGAAGAACCTTATCCGGAATTTTCCTGCGAGACAGAGCCTTTTTTTCTGGATCGTAATGGGATTTCTCTCCACCTGGGGGAAATCGGGTGTAGCCCAGACGAACGTCGAATCTCTGTTGCCCTGGGGGTGGAGTCCGAACACCGGCTGGCTCAATTTCTCGGGAGATCTGACACACGGGGTGGTGGCTACTCCGCATTATCT
Organism: Candidatus Sumerlaeota bacterium; assembly: GCA_035353095.1. Lineage (GTDB taxonomy): Bacteria > Sumerlaeota > Sumerlaeia > UBA8349 > UBA8349 > DAOPYU01. The sequence continues at coordinate 8,629 of DAOPYU010000178.1, forward strand.
GGCCGGATATGTCTGGAGTCCGAATGTGGGCTGGATTTCGCTGGGCGATGGAACACCGGAAACCGGCAACCGTTACTCGAATACCCGCGCTTCCGACTTCGGGGTCAATCTGGACAGTAATGGCCATCTGTCCGGTTACGCCTGGGGGCAGAATATCGGGTGGATTCGTTTTGACGACCGGATGGG
>DAOPYU010000179.1:0-8794 GCA_035353095.1 Candidatus Sumerlaeota bacterium
TCCATACCGGGTTCCTGAGCCGATGTATAAACCTCCATCAACAGAATGCCGATCCCCGCGCACGACTTCACCGTGCCCGAGCGGACCGTCCCCGTTTCGGTGACCCCGACATGGAAGGGGTAGTCGCGTTGTGTGGCCTGGAACCGTTCGGCCAGAAGGCGGTAAGCCCGCACGGTTGTCACCACGTCCGACGCCTTGAGGGACACCTTGATCTCGCGAAAATCCAGGTCCTCCAGAATCCGGATGTGTCCGAGTGCGCTCTCGACCATCGCCTCGGGAAGGGAGAGTTGGCCCGTGTGGACTTTTTCCAGGAGGGGCTTTTCGAGCGACCCGGCGTTCACGCCGATCCGGATGGGGACATGGCGGATCTTGGCCGCGTTGACCACCGCCTCGACCCGCTCGCGCTTGCCGATGTTGCCCGGGTTGATGCGCAACGCCGCTACGCCCGCCTCCAATGCGGTCAGTGCCAGACGATGATCGAAATGAATATCGGCCACGACGGGCAGGGGCGAGCGGGCCACGAGGGCGGCCAGTGCGTCCGCCGCCGCGCGGTCCGGTACGGCCACGCGCACGATTTCGCACCCGGCGCGCTGAAGCGAAAGGATCTGGCCGACCGTCGCCTCCACGTCGGACGTGGGCGTGTTGGTCATGGACTGCACGCTGATCGGCACCCCCCCGCCCACGGCTACCGGGCCGATCTGAATCTGCCGGGTCTGGCGCCGGGGGAGGGGGGATTCCGTCAACATGAAGTCTCCAATAGGCTATATCGATGTTACTTACGACTTGAAGATGAACTGCACCAAGTCGTTCGAGAAAAGAAAGACGAACAGGATGATGAAACAGATAAAGAACACCATCATCACCGGTTCGAGCAGTTTGCGTGGGACCGGGCGGCGGATGAGCGTTTCGAGACAGGTGATCATGATGTACCCCCCGTCCAGAATCGGGATCGGCAACAGATTCATGATGGCCAGCATGATGTTGATGCTCATGAACAGCATCAGGTAGTTCTCCAGGCCCGCCTTGGCCGACTTGTAGGCCATCACCGTGATCCCCACCGGACCGGCCACGTTCTTCTTCACTTCTTCACCCGACTTGGTCACGAGCAGTTCCACGGTGGTGTAGATCACGCGGTCGGTGTACACCAGCGTGCGGATGGGCGCGGTGGAGACGGCTTCCCACAGGCTGATGGGGGTCCGTTCTTCGCTTGGTACGCTGATGCCCAGGTACCCCCAGTTGGGGTTGTCGGGGTGGCTCTCCAGGGTGGTGGTCAGGAGGTAGATCTGCCCCTCCCGCCGGATGGCCAGATCCACCTGCTGGTTGGGGTAGCCGCTGAGCGCTTCGGTCATTTCGTTCCAGGTGGTCACGGGTTTGCCGTTGACCTGCAACACCTCGTCTCCTTTGGCCAGGGGCATGGGAAGCATTTCGTCCTGTGTCGGACGGGGGACCACGTCGGTATTCAACGTATAGTCCGCCTTGACCAGACGTGCCTTGTCGGCGGGTTTCAGGGGAACGACTCCCCCCACGCACGCCGGTCTTGACGCCGAAAAGGCGCGTATCTCGTTGCGGTACACCTCCAGGGGGAGGGGCAATTGCAGACGTTGTCCCCCGCGCTCGACGGTGAGGCCCAGCGTGGGCAAGGGGTCCGGATGCGAGCGTCTCAGAAGGAAATTGACGATCTGGAAGCGGGATCCCTTGATTTCGACACAGGCGTCCATGGCGGCTTCGACCTCTTCCCAGTTGGTCAGGTTGTCGAGTTTAGCCGGTTTTTCGGTGGGTTCCTGAAGGGACTTCGGCATCGGCAGCGACGGGTCGGGCGCCACGGCCACGATCCGGTCGCCCGAACGCCACCCCAGCTCATACAGGTGGGTGCTTTCCGGGATCTTCTCCAACTGATTGGGCACTTTCGTGTAGGAGGGAATCCCGAACAGATACAGGATGAGTCCCATCACCACCATCGCGGTCAGGAAATTGAAGCTCACGCCCGCCACAAACACCGCGATGCGGATCAGGGGGTTCTTATTGCGCAGCGCGTCCAGATCGTCGCCCAGAACGCCCCCCGATTTCTCCACCTTGTCGGGGACAGCGGGTTTCGGCTCTTCCGGTTGGGCGGGAGCGTTTTCCGCAACGGCGCTGCCGGACGGTTCCGAAGGGACGGGTTTTTCTTCTTCCAGATCCTCGACCATCCCCTTGAGGGCCACAAACCCGCCCAGCGGAATCCACCGGATCGAATACTCGGTGCCGCCCCGCACGAACGACGTGATCCTGGGGCCGAAGCCGATGGCGAACTTCGTCACCCCCACACCCGAGAGCTTGGCCACCAGAAAGTGGCCCAGTTCGTGGATAAAGATCGCGAATCCGAAGAGAAACAGGGCGCCCAGCACCCCAACTGCGCTAGAGAGAATATCCTGCATAAGCCCTCGCCATTTCACGCGCCCGGCCGTCGGCCTCGCGCAAGAGTGTCAAATCCAGTCCATCCGCGGAACCAAAGCCCCGCTCTGTATTGTAACGATCCAGCACCCGGCGGACGGTGTCCGCGATGGCCGGGAAACCGATCCGTCGGTTTAAAAACGCCTCGACGGCCACTTCGTTGGCCGCGCTGAGCACCGCGGGCGCCGTTCCCCCCGTCGCGATCGCCTCGTAGGCGTACCGCAGACAGGGAAACGTGTGGCCGTCCGGTTTCGAAAACGTCAGGGCGCCCACCCGGGCCAGGTCCAGCGGTTCGAACCGGTTGGGCAGACGCTCGGGGTAACTCAGCACGTTCAGAATCGGCAGGTACATATCCGTCTGCCCCAGCTGTGCCAGAATCGAGCCGTCTGTGAATTCCACCATCGAATGGAGCACACTCTGCGGGTGGACGACCACTTCCACCCGGTCAGGCGACACGTCGAACAGGTGGCACGCTTCAATCACTTCGAGTCCCTTGTTCATCAGCGTGGCGGAATCAATCGTGATCTTCGCGCCCATTTTCCACGTCGGGTGCTGGAGCGCTTCCTCGACGGAGGTGCGCGCGACTTCCTCGGGTGATTTGTTGCGCAGTGGTCCGCCCGAGGCGGTCAGGAGCAACCGCCGCACGGCCCGCCGGTCCTGCCCTTGCAGGCACTGGAAAATCGCATTGTGTTCGCTGTCGATGGGCAGAATGTCCACCCCGGCGGTCCGGGCTCGTCCCATCACCAGCGTGCCGCCCGCCACCAGCACTTCCTTGTTGGCCAGGGCGATCCGAATGCCCCGCTCAATCGCCGTCAGCGTGGGCGCCAGCCCCGCAAAACCCACGGTCGCCACCACCACCAGATCCACGTCTGGACATTGCTCGACCAGCCCGGTCAACCCGTCGGGACCCGAAAGGAATTTTCCGCCGTGGCGTTCCAGCGCAGCCCGTACCCGTTCTCCGCCGCGTTGTGCCGCCGTTTCGTCCGTCACGCAGACCCAGGCCGGTTTGAAAACTTCGATCTGGCGGATCAACAGATCCACGTTGCGGTGGGCCGAAAGCCCCACCACCTCGAAACGATCCGGAAAATCCCGGATCACATCCAGAGTACTCAACCCGATGGAACCTGTGGAACCCAACAACAGGACACGACGGGGGGGGGGAAAGGAAGAGGGCGGACTCAAATCAAGTCTCCGGCATAATTCCGGCCCTTGAACCGTTCCGGACGGAATCGTTCCAAGGGCCCATAAACTTACCGTGAATTGTAACACTTTGCGTTCCGCAAGTCAAAAACCAAAAGCCCCTTGTTTGGTCCGAGGGGGGGACAAGGGGCGCTCAGGGGGGATGAGAGTGGGGCGCTCAAATATCGTCCGGGGGCAGCATTTCTTCCCCGTCGCAGAATTCCAGACCGTAACGCACCGATCCATCCGACTGCTGTTTGGCCCACACCAACCGGGCTCGCCGCTCCTCACGCTCCCCATCCACATTCAAGCGCATTTCGACCATGAGCGGTTCGGGTGAAACGAAACTGATACCCGATTGTGACACGTCCAGAGCGTAGGCGCCCACGATGTCGGCATCCACAAAGAAATCCACTCCGGCGTCCAGGCAGATTCGCTCTGCCATGCGTTTATTACTGCCTCCCTCTTTGCCGCTCATACCCAACGCTCCTTTTCCCTGGCGGTTCCCCGTTTTCGGTGTCTCCATCTCTTCGGCTGGCCTGCAAGGCTCGAGCCGTATCCCCCCGACTTCTGACATGTAACGCGCAACTCCCGCTCCCGAGTGTACGGGCGACCCGTCGGGTATGGCAAGTGGGAAAAGCAAAAAAGAAAGGACTGGGCGAAAAAAACGGGATCACCGGTTCACTAACCCGAAACGGGAAAGCCGGTCTCAGGTTTTTTTCAAACTTTCGAGTCGGGCCACATCCGCATCCACCATGCGGTGGACCAGTTCCTCGAACGGAACCTCGGGACGCCAGCCCAGCACGTCCTGAGCCTTGGCCGAGCGTCCCTGGAGGGTGAACAGCTCGGCCGGACGCTTGTATGCCGGATCAATATAGACGTAGGGGCCCCAGTCCTCGATCCCCGCGCGGCGGAACGCCACGTCGAGGAAGTCACGGATCGAATGCGTTTCGCCGGTCGAGACGATATAATTGTCGGGGCGGGACTGCTGGAGCATCAGGTGCATGGCGCGCACGTAATCGCCCGCGAAGCCCCAGTCGCGCTTGCTGTCGAGGTTGCCCAGGCCCAGCCGTTCCTGTTGGCCCCGCACGATGCGCGCCACGGCCATCGTGATCTTGCGCGTGACGAATTCCGCCCCCCGGATGGGCGACTCGTGGTTGAACAGAATGCCGTTGGCGCAAAACATGCCGTAACTCTCGCGGTAGTTGTTCACGATCCAGTAGGCGAACAATTTGCTGATGGCATAAGGACTGCGCGGCTCGAAGGGGGTCTGCTCGGTCTGTTCTCCGTTGATGTGGCTGTTGCCGAACATCTCGGAGGTCGAGGCCTGATAAAAATGCGCCCGGGGGGCGAAAAGACGTACCGCCTCGAGCAGTTTCAGCACGCCCAGCGCATTGATTTCCGAGGTGACGACCGGCTGGTCCCACGAGGTTCCCACAAACGACTGGGCCGCCAGATTGTACACCTCGTCCGGACGGCAACGCTGGACGGCGCGCAACAGCGAGGCCTCGTCGGCCAGATCGCCCTCGAGGTAGTCCACCTGATTGGTCACGCCCAGGTAATCGAGGTTCGCAAAGGCGTAACGGGTGCTGCGCGGCAGCAGACCGTAAAGGGTGTAGTCCTTCTCCGCCAGGAGTTGAGAGAGATAGGCGCCGTCCTGACCCGTTACGCCGGTGATAAGAGCCACTTTTTTCATGGGGGGAATCCTGCCTGTCGCATTATATTCTTGAGAAACGGGAAATCACTCGGAGGCCCGCAGGTTGGAAATCTCGATCTGGACGGATGCGGGCCGATAGGTACTGGCCCGATCCTTGTCCACACGGAACTTGATTTCGCCCAGAAGAGTCACGGCCTGGGCGTTGGGAGGAGCGACCTGTTGCGTGACACTGCGCCCGATGTGCATTTGCAGCGCCGCGGGCTCCAGATTGGCCGATTCGTCCAGGGGCCGGAACTTCAGAAGGTCGCCGGGGCGAGCCAGATAACCGGAACTGTGCCATTTCCCATCCGACGGAAACTCGCTCAGGACGGTTTGACCGGGAGCGATGGTCTGGGGGGGAGGGGGCGGAGGCACAAGGGAATCCGTTTCCGACCGGGCAGTGCGTGGGCAACCGCTGCTCAGGAGCAAAAACAGCGGAAAACAGAAAAAGAACAGAGTGCGGGCAATGCTGCAACATCTGGGAAGGACGGAAATGAGTGGCATGGAACATCCTCTCGGAGACCCGCGGCACGGGACGGAAATTGAACGGCACCAGAAGACGACCCGGAAAATAAACCGAACGGGGCGTTCGGAAGATTAAAACCGTCCATATTCTGACAGCCCCCCGTGTCGGGCGCAACGAAAAAGCGCGGTCGGGCCCTGCTTTCTCTGGAGCCCCTCGTCGCCCGGGTCACCTCCGGGGCATCCCCAGTTTACAGGACGGGGGGAGATCCTCATTGTCCGGGTTGCGATGAGGGGAGAACAATTGCCCCCGGGAATCGGCGAATATCTTTCTTTTCCGACTCGACCTTTCTCCCGTCATGTCCGTTTCCGTGGGAATGATGGAGGAGAAGGGACACGATTGCCGCCAGAATCGGTCAGTGGGGGCCGCCTCCGGGATTCCCGGGAAAGCCAGGGCGCTCTCCCGCGCGAAGCCCATTCCCGCTAACCTCACAAGATCCAACCCCCCAAAGGACGCAAGCCCCCTTCCGAAGGGGGGCGTGCCGTGGAAAAAGATGGAAATGGAGGAAATCAAGAAAAAAGGAAAAGGGGCCGAAGAGGGGCGAGAAAAAACCCGGGAGGGAGAGAGGGCTGAGCGGAATGGCAGTGGAGGACACAAGACTGATTCCAGAAAGGTTGAAAGAGGGGAAAAAGCGGGAGAAAATAAAGCGCATTTTTTTCGATAATTCTTCTTGACTTCCCGGACCAAATCTATAGGATAAGCGTCTCTTGCGCTTGGCGGCAGTACAGCAAGCAAAGAGGCGGAACCCGAAACCCTCGTCGGGAACCGATCGAGAGGCCTGGAATCAAGAAACGCACGCCCGCCTCACCCGCCTGTTCGGCGATGAGGCGAAGGCACAAGCGGCAAGGGCCTCGCCGCAGGGATGTGACCGGTTCGCGAAAGCGAAGAGGTCGGAAGTGGAGGGCAACTTCGACGGTAATACGTCTCGCGGCGCCATGCGCGGGTTCTCTTGCCGGTTCCAGAGTTGTCGCGCCCTTCCTTCAGATTCCTGCAAAATACAAATTGAGGTGTCGTACAGGAGCTAATCGCTCGCTCCTTGCCTGGGCATCCCGGCCAATCGGGGTGGCGGGTCACAAGATGAAGAGCGCTTGCGATACAGTAAAAATGGTGTAGGAACTTCAACCTAATCCTGCTAAGGAGGCCTGGAATCATGGCTAAGGAGAAATTCGAACGCAATAAGACGCACGTGAATGTTGGCACCATTGGCCACATTGACCACGGCAAAACAACCTTAACGGCTGCAATCACAAAGCACCAGGCCTCGAAGGGTCTGGGGAGCTTCGTTCCTTTTGATCAGATTGACAAAGCCCCCGAAGAAAAGGCGCGTGGTATAACGATTGCCACCGCCCACGTGGAATACCAGACGCCGACGCGTCACTACGCCCACGTGGACTGCCCGGGTCACGCTGACTATATCAAGAACATGATCACCGGTGCCGCTCAGATGGACGGCGCCATCCTCGTGGTCGCCGCCACTGACGGCCCCATGCCCCAGACGCGTGAGCACATCCTGCTCGCTCGCCAGGTGGGTGTGCCCTACATCGTCGTGTACATGAACAAGTGCGACATGGTGGACGACGAAGAGTTGCTCGAGCTGGTTGAGATGGAAGTGCGCGAGTTGCTCGACAAGTACGAATTCCCCGGCGACACCACGCCGATCATCCGCGGTTCCGCCCTCAAGGCTCTTGAAGGCGAAGACACGGAAGTGGGTGGCAAGTCGATTGACCGTTTGATGGAAGCGATTGACAGCTTCATCCCCGACCCCGTCCGCGCTTTGGACCTGCCCTTCCTGATGCCCGTCGAAGACGTGTTCTCGATCACGGGCCGCGGGACGGTGGCCACGGGCCGTGTGGAGCGTGGCGTGGTTCACACGGGCGATCAGGTGGAAATCGTTGGAATCAACGACACGCAGAAAACGGTGGTCACGGGTGTGGAAATGTTCCGCAAACTGCTTGACGAAGGTCAGGCGGGTGACAACATCGGCTGCCTCCTGCGCGGTGTGGACAAGGAAGGGATCGAACGTGGCCAGGTGCTCTGCAAGCCCGGTTCGGTGACCCCCCACACGAAGTTCCGCGCTCAGGTGTACGTGTTGACGAAAGAGGAAGGTGGTCGTCACAAACCCTTCTTCAAAGGGTATCGTCCCCAGTTCTACTTCCGGACAACGGATGTGACGGGGAACGTCGAGTTGCCCGAGGGCGTCGAGATGGTGATGCCTGGCGACAACATCGAGATCATCGGGGAGTTGATTACCCCCATCGCCATGGAAAAAGAGCTGCGCTTCGCTATCCGCGAAGGTGGCCGTACGGTTGGCTCGGGTGTTGTGGCCGAGATCCTGAAGTAATCGAATGTTCCGATTTTCGACCCGGGAGCGCGCCGAGGGTGCGTTCCCGGGCGGAAACGATTCCAAGGAGTGACACTGGTAATGGCAGGCCAAAAAATACGTATCAGCCTGAAGGCCTTCGACCACCGGCTTCTGGACCGCTCGGTCAGCGACATCGTCGATACGGCCAAGCGTACGGGGGCGCGGGTTGCCGGCCCTATCCCGCTGCCGACGCGGTTCTCCACCTACACCGTGTTGCGTTCGCCTCACATTGACAAGAAGTCCCGTGAGCAATTTGAGATGCGCCAGCACAAGCGGTTGGTTGACATTGTTGACCCGTCGCAGAAGACCCTCGACGCCCTGACAGGCTTGGATTTGCCCGCTGGGGTCCATGTCGAGATCCGGCTGACCTGATGCCGTCCCGGCCGCTCGATGGTGGCCAGGAAACATCCCAATCGCGGGAAGTTAGGCGGGCGTCAGCCATCGAGAGCGGGCCGATTCTTTGAATCGGAGAAACTTAGCGACTGCGTGGTGAGGCTCGTCCGTAGCGGCTTTCGAGCCGATGCCACGTGGAGGAATAGATTGCCATGTCGATTGGACTACTCGGCAAGAAACTCGGAATGACTCAGATCTACGATGCGGACGG
>DAOPYU010000180.1:0-8706 GCA_035353095.1 Candidatus Sumerlaeota bacterium
AACCCGTCCGCTTCTCCCATCGGTTTTCGGTCGGGTTCCAGTCCCAGGTCCCAGGTCCCGAGCATGATCAGGTCGTGACGCGCCTTCGCGGCGGGGGTCGAATCGCCCCGCAGCGACGCCCACAACATGGCCACCCGCGGATACGGCGCCGCCTCGAAAACCCGCGGTTCACGCCCTTCTGTGTCGGCTGCCCTGACCCCGTTTCTCCCCAGGCACAAGACGAAAAAAGACACTCCCCACAGAAGAACGATTCCCCTTTTCAGAAACAGGAAACCCTGTCCCCACCCATCCCCGATCGGCCCCTTTGGCGTCCACATCCCACAACCTCCTTCCGGCCCATCCCCGGCGAGCCGGTTCCTTTCGAAAAAATTCCACCTTTAACCCATCCGTTCTCCCACAACCCCCTCGCCTTGACAATCCCAAACTCTCCCCCAAAAAAAATTGCGGGTCAGGTGTCCGGAGAAACACCCAACCCGCAATCTGCTGGAAAACCGCTCCAGCCCGTGGCGTCCGATCCCTCCCGACCGGCCGCCACACAACGCCTCCTTCCAGATACTCAGTAGCAAAAGGCTCCCTTCGGAACCTCAAACCCATTCGTTGCTTTGCCATTCTCCGCTTCACAGGAGCAAGCGGTACCACCAGAAACAGCATTCCGTATGCCAGATCCACCCCGGAGCCCCACCCTCCCCAACAAAACTGATTCTGAAGGGGATAGGGCCATGACGACCCCAAGAACCATCCCCGATCTATAGGGATTCACCTTCCCGAGATGTCTCAAGGAGACACACCGCGTGAGACATTCTGTCTGATCGAGACAGCGGGACATTCAGCGGCTCGAAACAGACAACAAACGACGGAACTATGTGAGAATCAGAAAATCAGACCGGAGAAACCAGGTCGGCATCGGGCTCATCCCACTGACTTTCCAGCGCGCCGCGACCCGCCAGGACATCGTCGTAAATCCGGGCCACCATGCGCGCCATCCGCTCGATCGAGAAATACCGCCGGGCCCGTTCCTCGGCCGCCCGGCCCATCTGCCGCCGAAGATCCGGATTCTCGATCAACGAGGCCAACGCCTGCCGCAGACTCTCCACATCGCCCGGTTCGGCGATCCGGCCCGTCTCTCCGTCCCGGTTCACGTCGGCCACGCCGGGAAGACGGGTGCTGACCACCGGCATCCCACACGCCATCGCCTCGACCTGGGTGAGGCCGAACGCCTCACTGCGCAGGTGCGACGGGAGACAGAAAATGTCCCCCGCGCGGCGCAACCCCACCGCCTCCGCGTCGCTGAGCGCTCCCAGAAAGAAGACCCGGTCCTGAAGACCCAGTTCGGCGACCAGCCGTTCGAGCTGGCGCCGCTCCCCCTCGCGTCCCTGCGGGGACGTACCTGCCAGAAACAGACAGGTGGACTCCGCCGGCAGACCCGCCAGGGCGCGCAGCAGAAACGGCAACCCCTTGTAGTAACGCAGGAGGCCGATGAAGACCAGCGCACAGCGTCCTGCGGCGCGCTGGCGGATCTCCGCCGAGAAAGCGCGCGAAGCATCGCTCTCATCCAGTTCGTCAAGACGCACCCCGAGCGGCACCACCCGACAGCGGGCGCGGTGATCGGCCAGGGTGGCAGAACTCTGGAGGTAGGCGCGCGAGGTGGGCATGATGACGCGGGCCTGTTCCAGAAAGTGCTTCTGCAGGGGACGGTAGAGCGCGCCGGTCAGGCGCTGGCGCACAATGTCGCTGTGGTAGGTCACCACGACCCGCCCGCGCGGCGGTTTGGCCAGCAGATAGGCCAGCTCCGCCGTGGGGTTCGGCATGTGGAAATGCAGAATGTCCGAATCGAGCCGCCGGAGCCAGTGGATATAACGCGGCGCGATGGGGGAAGAGAGAACCCGTCCCCAGCAGCCGACCTGAACCACCCGGATCCCCTGAATGTCTTCATCGTGGTCGGAGAACCGGCTCGAACGCGAAGCCACCAGAACGCGGGTGTTGAAGTCCCCCCGCATCTCCCGGCACAGCCAGTTGATACACTTTTCGATCCCCCCGAGCACCGGCGGGTAGTAGTCCTTGTAAACATGCAGAACCGATGGTTTGGGCATGGAGCCGTTTCTTCCTCATCCACGGTATCTCAAAAACACAATCGGGGAGAAGCCGTATCCGGCCCCTCCCCGACGATCATTTACAGTCGCACATCGGATGTCAATCTCTTCTGCGGTCCGTTCTCCCGGCGGGAGGGGTTTTCCCCGCTCCCGCCGGAATTCTCGGAACACGTCCCCGGTTTCTCACAGATCCGGGTTCGTCGGGATCGTCTGGCCCTTCGGCAGCAGTTTCATCTTCGCCACCAGAGTCGGGTCGAGGAACGCCGCACCTTCGAGTTTGCCGGTCTTCGTCTGCAAGACCCCGATGCCGCCGGTGTGCGCCGCCGCGCCCGTCGCCACGACATAACCGGCGTAGAAGTAACCCGACACGCCCGTCTGGCCATAGACCTTACCGATCGCCATCTTCTTCGCGTTCGGCTGCGCCTTGACGACCAGCGCCTGAGCGTGACCCGTCGTCCCGACCGCGCCACCCTTCAGGACACCGCTGACCTTCTTCGCCGTCGCCTGAACGAGTACAAGGTCCTTCGACGACTGGATCAGGCCCGGGCGCAGGTTGGCCCCCGACACCGTCACCTTGTCGATCGCGCCCACCAGTTCATCCGCCACCAGCGGACCGCCCGAGACCGTCACGGCCTTGAGCGTGCTGCCCAGGATCGAGCACGGAGTCGCCTCCGCCGGAACCGATGCCGTGCCGTTCGTCAGGAGTTCGTTGACCACCTTCGGCAACGACCCCACGGCGCCCAGACTCGTCCGGGTCGCCTTCGTGGCATCCTTGTAGGTCTTCGAGGCCACGCTGAGCAGTTTGACCGGCTGCGCCGTCTGACCCGTCGAACCGACTTCCTCGACCACGGCGCCCTTGACCTTGATCGTCATCGGCACCGTCGAAGTCCCCGCCGTCTCGATGAACGTGCGCGCATAGATCTGGCTTTCCGAAGGCTTCGTCGCCGTGATCGAGATTGTCCCGAACTCGCGCGCATCGAGGAACGTCACCGACTTGGCCGAGACCGACTTGACCAGGCCCGTCGCTTCGAGCGAATAGACCGGCGCGTCGAACGCCAGCATCTTGACATCGCCCTCGATCTTCAACACCGGCACCTGGGTCAGACCCGTCAGATAGAAGATCCCCTTGGCCGCGTTGTCCACCGCGTTCGCGGGCATCTTCTTCAGGAGCGTGATCTTGATCGTCCCGGGTTTCGCGTTGGGAACCGCCGTGAACGTCAGGTTGTTCGCCGCGTCACGCGTCAGGGAGTACCCCTTGGCCGTCACCTTGTAGTTCGCCGCCGCGATCGTCTCGGCCGTCACCGCCGCCGTGGCCGGTGTACTCGGATCGCTTTCGTTCTGCTGCGCGTCCACCGCCGTGACCGTGTAGGAGTAGGTCACTCCCGGCACGGCCGTGTCGTCCACGAACGCGTTCGTACCCGGAGTCGTCAGCACCTCGGTCGCGCTCACCGTCCAGAGGACCGGCGTCGTGTCGGTTGTCCCCGCCACCGTCCGCTCGATCCCATAGGCCGTCGCGCTCGTGACGGACGCCCAGTTGAGCAGAATGCGGAACGTATTGGCCGAAGCCGTCAGACCGGTCGGAGCGGAAAGCCCCGACTCGAAGGAACGGCTGAGCGGCTCGGCGGCCCCGTTGAGGTTGCCCGCCGCATCCTGCGCCACACCGGCGCCCACCGCGACCGTCACCTGACCCGTCACCGACGCGCTCAGGTCGAGCGCGATCGTGTAGGACGTGCCGCCGGCATCCGCCGTGACCCCGCTCACCACCGCGTTTGTCACCGCGACATCTCCGGCCTCGAAACCGGTCACCGGCTCACTGAACAGCGCCGTCACCACCATCGAGGTTCCCGTCACCGGATCGGGCGCACTCGAAAGCAGCGTCACCGTGGGCGCGGTCTTATCAATCCGCAACGCGGTCGCCGATTCGAGTTGGCCGGGGTTGTCCGCCAGGTCCATACCCGACACCGCAACCGTGGCCGCGCCTTCGACATCAGTCGGCTGAACCGTGTAAGTAAAGGTCCACGCGGTATCCACCCGGGCCACATACTGGGCCGCATGACCGTTGACCGTCACCGTCGGGTTGCCCGCGAGCACTTCCGAAGCGGAGAAGGTCAGCGTCACCGCCGCCCCTTCCTTTGCCACAGACGGCGTCGCCACCAAGTTCGAGAAGGTCGGCGGCACATTATCCACCCCGATCCACAGGGCGGTACTGTTCACCAGTTCACCCGGGTTCCCGGCCAGGTCCACACCCGTGATGCGAACCACGGCCGCTCCGTCCGCATCCTCGGCGCCCACCGTGTACGCACAGGTCCACGTCAGGCTCGTCCGACCGACCACCTGCGCCGCATGGCCGTTGACCGTCACGGTCGGGCTGGTCGCGAGGACCTCGGAAGCGTCAAAGGTCAGCGTCACCGCATCCCCTTTCTTCGCATGGGCCGGAGCCGCCACCAGGTTCGAGAAGACCGGCGCCACGGTATCCCGCCCGATCCACAGGGCGGTACTGTTCACCAGTTCACCCGGGTTCCCGGCCAGGTCCACACCCGTGATGCGAACCACAGCCGCGCCATCCGCATCCTCGGCGCCCACCGTGTACGCACAGGTCCACGTCAGATCCGTCCGACCCACCACCTGCGCCGCATGGCCGTTGACCGTCACGGTCGGGCTGGTCGCCAGAATCTCCGAAGCGGTAAAGGTCAGCGTCACCGCCATCCCTTCCTGCGCCTGTCCCGGAGCCGCCACCAGGTTCGAGAACACCGGCGGCACGTCATCCACCCCGATCCACAGGGCGGTGCTGTTCACCAGTTCACCCGGGTTCCCGGCCAGGTCCTCACCCGTAACCCGAACCACAGCCGCGCCATCCGCATCCTCGGCGCCCACCGTGTAGGTGCAGGTCCATGTCAGGTTCGTCCGACCGACCCCCTGCGCCGCATGGCCGTTGACCGTCACGGTCGGACTGGTCGCAAGCGCCTCAGATACGTCAAAGGTCAGCGTCACCGCATCCCCTTCCTTCGCCTGAGCCGGAGCCGCCACCAGATTCGAGAAGACCGGCGCGGTCTGATCTACGGTCAGGGCCGTATTGTTCGTCCCCTCACCCGGATTCCCGGCCAGGTCCACACCGGCAATCCGAATCACGGCCGCCCCATCCGCATCGGCGGCGCCCACCGTGTACACACAGGTCCACGTCAGGCTCGTCAACGCGTCGAACTGCGCCGCATGGCCGTTGACCGTCACGGTCGGGCTGGTCGCCAGCATCTCGGAAGCGGAGAAGCTCAGCGTCACCGCCGTCCCTTCCTTCGCAAGAGCCGGAATCGCCACCAGGTTCGAGAAGACCGGCGCGGTCTGGTCCACCGCCAGGAGGCTGTTGTTGGTCAGTTCTCCCGCGTTCCCCGCCAGATCGGCCCCGGTCACATGAATGGCCGCCAGACCATCGGGATCGGTTCCCTGAATGACATACTGGAATGTATAGAGGACGCCGTTCAACGATTGCGCCACAGCCGGATGATTATTGACCAGGACCGTCGGGGTGGTCGCCAGCGCTTCGGAGACCTGGAAAGTCAGCGTCACGCTCGTGCCCGCCCCGACCAGATCGGGGGTCACCGTCAGATTCGAGAAGACCGGCGCGGTATAATCCAGCCGCAGCGAATCGGTCGTTGTGCCCGTTCCCTTCTTGCCCACCCGGTCGGCTCCTTCGACACGGAGGGTCGCCCATCCCTCGGGATCGTCCGGCGCACCCTGAACCGGATACAGGTAGGTGTAGAGGTTCCCGTCCACCGTCTCGAAGAAGGCCGCATGCCCGTTAACCGTCACCGTGGGCGTCGTCCCGAGGGCCTCGGAGGCCTCGAAGACCAGCGACACGGTGGTCGCCTCTTTCGCCAACGCCGGGGTCGCCAGAACCGGGGTGAAAGTGGGAGCGATCTGGTCCACATACAGGGTCGTGGTCGAAACCAGCGTCCCCTGTTTGCCCGCCAGATCGAATCCGGTCACCTCGATGCGCGCCCAGCCGTCGGGATCGGTCGCGGCCCCTTGGATCACATACGCATAGGCGTAACCCAGGCCGTTGATCGGCAGTTCGACCGTCGGATGGCCATTGACGGTCACCAGCGGCGAGCTGGTCAACGCCTCACTCTGCAGGAACTGGATCGTCACCGTCGTGCCTTCCGCCGCACGCTCCGGATTGACGAAGAAGTTGTTGTACACCGGCGCGGTCTGGTCGAGCGTCAAGACACTCTTGGTTTCGAGAACCGTCTGGTTCCCGGCCAGATCCGTCGCCTGAACACGGACCACCGCATTCCCTTCCGGGTCGAGAGTCGGACCCTGAACCGTGTAACGGAATGTGTAGATGAGTCCGCTCTTGCCCACAACCTCCGTGGCGTTGCCATTGATCGTCACGGTGGGCGTAGTGGCCAGATCTTCGTTGACCGTCACGGCCAGCTGGACCTCCCGGCCTTCCGTGGCCCGGTTCGGCGTCGCCACCACCGACGGGATCTGCGGCGGGTCCTGGTCGAGGGTCAGCAGGGTCGCGTTCTCAACCTGACCGGCATTGCCCGCCAGATCGGTTCCCGTCACCCGGATCGTCGCCAGACCACTCGGGTCGGACGCGGCAGCCTGAACCGTATAACGATACGTATAATTGTTTCCCGCCTGACTGACATACGTGGCCGCATGTCCATTCACCGTCACGGTAGGCGTCGTATCGAGGATCACGGAAGTGGCATCATACACAGAGAACGTCAGTTCCACGTCCGTTCCCACCCGCGCCAGCGCCGGAGTCGCCGTCAGGTTGGAGAAGGTGGGCGCGGTGTTGTCCACACTCAACGTCTGTCCCACCACCGGGCTCGCCGAGCGCGGGTTGCCCGCCACATCACGCAGGGCGAGCGCCAGAACCGCCAGCCCATCCGGGTCCGTCCCGACGACATAGGTAAACGTGTAATCGAGACCGTTCACCGCGCTGACGGTGGTCGGGTTGCCGTTGACCGTCAGAACCGGCGTCTGACCCAGGGTCTCGGACACCGTGAAGGTGAGGGTGACTGTCGTCCCCTGTTGCGCAAAACCCGGCGTCACCTGGAAGTTGGAATAACTCGGCGCGACATGGTCCATCGTCAGAATCGTTGTGGAACTGGTCTCGCCCGTCCATCCCACCCGATCCATCACCTGAACCCGCACATTCGCCGGGCCATCGGGATCGGTGACGCTGTCCTGCACCCCATAGACATATTCGTAAGTAACGGGAGTGGCGCTCTTGGCAAAGACCGCCGGATGATTGTTCACCGTCACCAGCGGCGCGCTTGTCAGCGGTTCGGAGACCGTGAGCAACACCGTCACGGTCGTACCCTCGGTTGCGAACGAAGGCGAAGCCCCCAGCCCGACGATCGTCGGCGACGTGTTGTCCTGCGTCGAAGACGTCACATTGCTCCAGAGACTCCAGTTGCCCCACGTATCGCGCGCCCGCACCCGGTACCAGTAGGTCTGGCCGTCGGTGAGGTTCACAAACGTCACATCGCGCCCCAGCGACGAGACAGGCAACTGCGTCGGCGAGTCAAACAGAGTCGTCGTGCTGGCCTGCGCCTCATAGACATCCACATCGGTGGACGGCTGCCAGGCGATCTGGTTGGTGAGCCCCGCCGTAAAGACCGGTTCCGGCGTCAGCACCGGCGGATCGAGCACCAGAATCCCGAGCATCGGAACCGTCACGGTCGTCTGATCCGGGTCGTTCGTCACAATCCGCAAGTCCGCCTGATTCAGGCCCGACTGGGTCGGCGTGAAAATCACGTTGAGCGTGCGCTGCTGCTCCGAAGCCAGAGGCGCCAGCGACGAGGCCGGGTCCAGACTGAAAGCCGCGGCGTTCGCGCCCGCGATCTCCACGGCGCCAAACGTCAGGTCCTTCTGGCCGTGGTTGACCACCGTCACCGTGCGCGACGTGCTGCCCTGCGCCCGCGTGAGCGTGCCGAAGTCCACCCCCACCACATCCACCGCGATATCGGGCAGGAGCGAATCGCCCAGAATCTGAACGTCATCAATGTTCCAGCCCGGATACGTCACGCCGTCGTCCGTCGCGCCCATGATCCAGCGGACATAGACCGTCGGCTGGCCGTCGGCCACGTCCGAGATGTCGTAGGCCACCTGCGTCCACTGATGGTCGCTCACCGCCAGGACCGTATTGGCCCAGACCGACGTCCAGTGAGTCCCGTCGGCGCTGACCTCCACCGCGGCGTGGTCGTAATCCGAACTCTCGACTCCCAGCCAGCGCCAGAAGGTCAACTGCACGTTCGTGCTGTCCGAGCAGTTGATCGCCAGCGTCTGCAACGACTGAGGCGTCAGACTGTTCGCATAATCGCCCGTCAGGTTGTACCCGAACACCGAGGCACCCGAGTGCGCCTGCGCCGGATCGCCATCGTGACTCCCCAACCCCTGCGGCGCACCAAACGCCCACTGGCCCGTGCGCGTCCAGCCCGGATCGCTGTCCAGCGGGAAGTCCGCGACCACCGCCTGCGGCTTGGGTTGAACAACCAACTGCACCGTCCGCTTGAGCACCGACCCGGTCGCCTGATCCGTCACCAGCAATTCCTGCTCATACAAACCGACCGGCAGCAACGCGGCATCCGGCGTCACCGAAACATGA
>DAOPYU010000181.1:0-8691 GCA_035353095.1 Candidatus Sumerlaeota bacterium
CGCCCCGGAGATCCCTGACAGGGGCTGCGCGCAAGATCCGGCCATTCAACGGTCATCGTGAACCTGGACCGGACGACGCTGAGAAACATCATCGGCACTAGGTTCCCGGCTTGACCACCAGCATGACCCTCTGTACATCATGTCCCAATCCGGGCCAAACCGCATCAGTTCCACGTGTTCGGCTGCGGTGGGGGTGATTTTCAGAGTATGAACCCGGCTGCGAAGCATCTGGATCTGGAAAATCAGAAACGGCATCCGGGCGTTCTACCTGGGCCTGAAAAAAAATGCGCGAGAAAGGTCAGGAGCATGAGAAGAAAGTTCGAATTCATGGGTTTCCCAATTTTACCCCAAGAAAGTATGTTCTTTTTTTCACGACGCTCCCTCCACCATTCTCCCAGAAAACAAAACGCTCTCCCGGATTTTCCAACCCGGGAGAGCGTTCTTCATTTTCCCCGATAAACAAAGGGTTCTGCGAGTTCTCGGGCACCGCGCCGGTGGACAAACTGAGAACCTTCACCCGGCTCGATACAACCTCGCCCCCCCCCACACCCGATCCGATTATTTCCCGGACCGGATCGGCCGCAGTTTGATGTTGCGGAACGAAACCTGGCCGTGATCGCCTTGGAGGGCGATGTAGCCGCTGTTCGACTGGGCAAAGCGCGGCATGGCGTTGAACTTGCTCTTGGCAACGCGCTGCTTGAAGTCTTCGCTCCCCAGGACGTAGTCAAAATACTTGACGCCGTTGATCTCATGCTCGCATTTCTCGGGCGAGATCAACAGGCGCACCTGGTTCCACTCTCCCGCGGGTCGGGTGGCGTCGAGGATCTTGCCGGTCTTGGGGTCGTTCGGCGGTTGATACAGGGCGTAGAGCCATCCGCAGCGGACCGGATCGGCGGCCTTCTCATTGTCTTCGAGTTGAAATTCGGGGCCAGTCGCCCACGCAGCGCCCCCCTCGTCCGTGACATGATACATGATGCCGCTGTTGCCCGCCGGGGAAATGTTGTACTCGAACCGCAATTCAAACCAGTCATACTGATCTTTCGTGCAAAGATCACCGGCGTCATGCGGGTCTGCGCAAACCAGAACTCCGTCGCGGATCTGCCAACCCGGGCGGACATCCTCCCGTTTGAAATTGTGCCACCCGTCGAGACTCTTACCGTTGAAGAGGAGAAACCAGCCCGCGGCCTTTTCTTCCTCGGTAAGGGTATTGTTTTTCGCTGCGGCCTCGGCGTCGGCGGCGATCTTCTTCTTCAGATCGGCCTTCCACTGGTCGCCGAGTTCTTCAACCGAGTGGCCGGTGGCGGTTTTCCACAATTCATCGGAATACCGGCCCTCGCGAGCGGCGGCGTTCAACTTGCGCACCAACTCTTTGTCGTACGTCGTGGTGACCCAGTTCAGGAAATTGGCGGACACGCGGTAGTTGGCGTCGTAGCGGGCCTGGGAAAGGCTACGGCTGTCAATCTCGGCCCCATGCGTTTCCGGCTCATACAGGAACCACCGAACGTAATCGGTGATTCCCTCCACCACCCACCCGGGTGTGCGACTGGGATTGGGGTTGGTTCGCCGCGCGGCGCCATAACTCTGGACAACGTGGACCAGTTCGTGAACAACCGCTCCCTTCGCCTCGCCCTGCAATTCGTGGCGGAACCAGTCGGCGGCGCAACGGACGCGCGTGCCGCCCGTCGCCGCAACGCCCCGCATGTTCGCGCTGAACACGATGCTGGCCTGCGCAGGGGCTTCATACCCCTCGCTCGGCAACAGTTCGACGAGCTTCGGGTACCACGTCCGAACGACCGGCGCCAGTTCCTGGTGCGCCCACTCCGTCAGATCGGGCGCTTCCGTCGTGTCGATCGTGATTTTGTACTTCCCATCGCCCGCTTCGACGATTTCCTTCGTCCCCTCACCGCCCGACGGATTGGCAGGCTCTGCGGCGAGCGGCTCGGATTGCGCACCGACCACGTCTATTTCACTGAAAAACGTGTTGCCAAACGGATCGGATCGTTCGGTCGCGGAGATATCGAACAGCAGATAGCGATACGGGCCCAACGCGCCGGCGGAATCCTGAACGCTGACGCCGTACTGGCCGCCGGGCGCGCCGGTCTGCGGACGGGTGTCCACTTGCGCGATCGCCTTCCAGCCGCAGGACACCGGATCGGCGCCGGTCTGGGGCCGTGGATTGAAACCCGCCGCCTTGCCGTCGCTGGCAAAGAGCCGATACACCTGCGGCCCGCGCATGGCGCCGTGCCAGGAGTAGGTGTTGACCTGCTTAATCTCGATCTCGTTGCCGAGTTCGATCAGGATGCGTCCGCCCTCCGTACCGGCATTGAAGAAAAAGTTTTCGGCCGGCTGATCCTCTTTTGTGGGTACTTTCCCATCATGAAGTTTGTCGAGGTCGCCTCCGTTGCGATCGCGCTGACCGGCCACGAGAGAGAAGGTCGCCTGAGTGGCGGCGTCATTGCGAGACGGTCGGGAAACTTTCTCGAATTTGAAATCCGAGGTTGCGGACTGGCCGACGTTGCGGTCGATGACGATTTTCACCTCCGCGTGAGAGACGGCGGCGATCAGAACAATCAACCCCGTCAACATAAGCACTGCATTCCGATTCATATCCTCTCCTTTTGTTCAATCCTGTATTTTACGCGCCATCATTTGGCGGCTTCTGGCCAAACATCCCCACGTTTCCCGAGAAGGAACAAGGCCACCGGCAGGAGCCATCCCTGTTCCATCAACTTAGCAGGACCCATTCTTCCTGTCACACCCAAATAACCGGAGAATTGCCCGGAAGAGCCCCTATATCGGACCGTTCAACCGGAGAAAAACAATACTGTCCCCGAATCAGTACTTCAGTTCCAGTTCCCGGGGTCCAGAGGTGTTCTCAAAACGGATCCAGAGCAGGCAATCCTCCTTCGCGTATTCCACCTGTTCCACCGGTTGTCCGACCAGCTTCACCGCCGCGGGCGCGCCGTTCGACACGTACAACAGAACCACCGCCGGGGTTCCAGCGACCCCTTCGACGGTGAACGAGAGGGCGTTTTTCTCCCGTTTCAGAGAAAGCGCCTTGCAGGCGGAAGCCAGCAATCGGGGCTGGCCATCCTGAGAAACGGCATCCAGGTCCAACAGAAAAACACGCGAGTTGGGTTCCAGCGTGACACTCGTGCGCAAACGCAAGTCGGCATCAAACAGGTTGATAAACCGTCCCTTGACGACAAGCGGTTCGCCCGGGACGGACTCGTCGAGTCCGGCGCCGACAAGATAGGGACCGCGCCGGAGCAGAAAGTGGTTCGTTTCGTTCCAGGGCGCCGACAAGAGGGGGACGGCCTGTTTCACGCACGAGACCAACTCGACGTCGCCGGTCTCGCTGCCTGCCAGCGCGGCGGGATTCGCCCGCATCCAGGTCACGCAGCCCCGACCGACCTGGACCGGCTGTCCCCCGGTCAGGTTCTCCTCACTCAGACCGAGTTCCTTGAAGAGGTGCGCACGCGGAGTCGCGAAGGTCAACCCGTTGCTGTTCCACCATTCCCGCACCTGATTGTACGGATCGGCATCGTCATCCACCACGACCAGCGCCCCGCCCTTCCGGACCCAGTCCGCCAGCGGCGCATGGACCTCGGCGCTCAGGGGTTTCATCCCGTTGTAAGTCAGCAACAACACCCGGAAACCCTTGAGATAATCGGCCACGGTCAGGTTTTCCAGTTGGACCGGGGTGATCGGAATCCCCCGCTTCACAAGCGGCAGCGCCAGGCCGAAAACCTGACCCAGATGCGGATCGCTGGGGGTGGGGGCGCCGCGCTGGAACATGAGCGAATCGCTGACGATCAGGCCGTAACCGGCGCTGCCGCCGTTCCATTCCACACGCTTCTGGTCCAGATCGTTGAGCGCGTTCATCACCGTCTGAAGTTCCGTCGCGTAAGCCGGTGGAATCCCCTCGCGTGTTCTGTCGGTGGCATTGCGCGGGTAACGGCCCCCAAAGACCCGTTCCGGCCAGGGCGCCACCTCGTAACGTGCGACCTCGGGTTGCAGCAGCGACGCCACCAGCGTGGCTTCCCAGTTCTTCCGGTAATCTTCCCAGTCGAAGTTGGGGTCGTCCTCGATCGGATCGTTCAGATACCACACCTGTCGGCCCGTGGCCCGCACCAGGTTCTGCATCGCCCCATATTCCAGAAAGGCCGTTTCGAACGTGCGCTCGCGCCGCTGGCCCCGATACACATTGGGGGTTCGCGACGTGCCGGTCCAGACCTGGGCGATGTACCCGTCGCAACCGTTCAGCCGGGCCAGACTCGATTCGGGGCTGACAATTTTCCACTGCGCGTAGTTGAGCAGACTGTGCGTGGGTACATAACAGCGCACCTTGCGGCCCGTGCGTTTGTTGTAATCCTGGACGTAGTCGAAAACCTGCTGGAGGGCGCGGCGGTACAGGAAGTACTTGAGTTTCGAAGCGCGCCACTGGGCGTCCACCGAGCTGTGCGACGGCTGCCAGTCCTCATGGTAATACGCGCGCCACTCGCGCTTGAACCCTTCCGAATAACCACTCTTCACCCAGAATTCCGGTTCTTCGAGATGGATCGCTTCCGCCCCGGCGTCGAGCGCCTGCTGGACCCCCCGGCAAAGGAATTTTCCGTAATTCTCACCGGGACACATGTAATACACATCGCCGCCGTGGGTCACCTTGTTTCCGTTCCGGTCGGTCTGGGCCTCGTCCTCGTGGTTGACCCCGTCGAATCGCCCATAGAGGTAATCCTGATAATTCCCCCACGACACCCCGGTCATGACGTGGATGCGGTACCCCCGGTTTCGCCAGCTTTCGATCCGACCGGGCAAACCCGCATCAATGCCATAGACGATGGCCACATCCGACCGTAGATTCGCGGTTTCCTGCCACGGCCCGCCCGTCTGGAAACAGGTCCGTTCCTGCGCCTGGGCGGGATCGGCTGGAAAGGGCGGAATGGCGCTCTGCGCAAGCACGAATCGGTTGCCACCTCCCGGAAAGAAGACGAAAAAAAACAGAAGCAGGGAAAGAAACATTCGAGAATCGAAGTAAGAGCGTATCGGTTCAATCGGACTGGACTTCATACATCACCCTTCATACCGCATCAAGATCGGACCCGGCCAGAAAAATACCGGCCTCATGTTCGGGTCTATCCATATCATTCTTCCGAAGCGTATCAGAAACATCCGAACTGTCACCCAAAAACAGCAACAAACCCACGGGCGGGCGTTTTCCCGCAACCCCGGAAATGCCGAATCGTTCTATACAGAAGAGGCTTGAAACCCGCCAGTTCCGGGTTCATGGTGGGGGACGGATCGGGCCAGGTGAAATGCCGACCCCCCCCAGATCGAAAAATGAATGGGCCTGTCAGGGAAACAGTGTACGCAACAGAGTTCCGGTTTCTGCGGCAGGCTCTGATGGAAGTGGAGAATCTCCGGCATGAAACAAATCTGTGAAAGCTGCGGCAAAACGATTGCCAAGCCGGAGATCGCGTTCCGGCTCAAGGTCGAGATGTATGCCGACCCCTCGCCCCCGGAGTTTACCACCGAAGATCTCGAACGCGATGCCGGCGCCGAACTGCGCGAACTCTATGAACAACTGAGCGGCGTGGACCCGCAGGAAGCCGAGGACGAGGTCCACGAAAGCTACCTCTTCACGCTCTGCGGGGCCTGTCGCCTCCAGGCCCACAACGAATTCCGCAAGCGCCAACTGCCGTTTGAGCAGCAGTTGTGAGCCGTTTTCACCGCGCAAAAAAGGTTTGCAGGTCCGCCAGCAGATCGAAAGCGGGCAAACGGTGGATGACATTCGAAGGAAGCGAATTGAGAAAGGTCAGGCCGTAACGCTTGGTCACCACCCGTTTGTCGAGCACCAGCACGGCGCCCCGGTCCTCGCGCGTGCGGATGAGACGGCCAAACCCCTGCTTGAACCGGATCACCGCCTGGGGAACACTGTACTCCTGAAACGCGTCCACCCCCTTGGCCTCGAGCCGCTCGACGCGCGCCTGAAGCAACGGGTCCGTGGGGACGCCGAAGGGCAGTTTCACCAGCACGAGCAGGCGCAGGGCGTCGCCCGGCACATCCACCCCTTCCCAGAAACTCGACGTGGCAAAGAGGATCGAAGTCCGGTCGTTCCGGAACCGTTGCAGGAGCACCTGACGGTTCTCGATGCCCTGCTTCATGCAGGTGTACCCGAGACCGCTGAGGGTGGGGGCCAGGCGGTTGTAGAAATCGTTGAGCTGCGAGTACGACGTGAAGAGCACGAAAGCGCCGCCGCGCGAAATCTGCAACGCGCTGAGCAGCAGTTGCGCCGCCGAGTCGGCAAACCCGCGTTCGAGAGGTTCGGGAATATCCACCGGCACCCCGACAAAGGCCTGCCGGTCGAAATCGAAAGGGGTGTCGAGTTGCAGCGTAGTCACACGGTCGCGCGTGTCGGACTGGGCGAATTCGTCATCGAGTCCCACCTGAGAGAGGAAGAAATCGAACCGGCTCTCGACACTCAGGGTGGCGGAGGTCATGACAACCGTGGGGGTGGTGGCGTAGATGCTCCGGCTCAGGTGTCCCTGAATTTCGAGCGGGAGCGACACCAGTTTGACCGAAGGCGGGGTCCCCTTGTCGCGCTGGTAGATTTCGATCCAGCGGCACTGGTTTTCGCTCACCGTGTGAAAGTTCTTGAACTCGTCGGCGCGCGACGCCAGACGGTTCGAAAGCGAACGCAATTCACCCGCGGGCGGTTCGAGTTCCAGGCGCGGCTCCTCGGGCAGTTTGCGCAGGATGTCGCTGACCTCGCGCAGACCGCGCGAGAGGCTGGCCATCTGGGCCGTAACGGCGTCAATGGCGCGGCGCAGCCGGTCGCGCCAGAAAAGGCTCTCCTCGACATCCGGAACAATGCGCAGTTTGATCTCCGTGCGCGGCCGCAGCGATTCGCCCTGCAGGTCGCACACCCCCTCGGCGCACAGATCCATCAGGCTCGTGATCGTCTGGGTCACCTCCTGGCGCAGAGGGATCAGCGTGTCGGCGAGCAGTGTGACGGCGCGCTGGACATTGGCGTCCGGCAATTTGTAGTTGAGCAGGATCAGCCGGTCGCGCAGAAACGGCAGCAGACCGATGTGCGAACGCTCGCGCTGCACCAGCCGGTTCAGCAGGCGCGCCAGGGTCCGGCGGGTGATGACGATCCCGAAATACTGGGTGGCGACATTTTCGACATTGTGCGCTTCGTCGAAGATCAGGCGCTTGTAAGGAGGCAGGACGGCCACGGAAGTGTAGTTGTGGGTTTCGAGCCGGACGGCCAGGTCGGCCATGACCAGGTGGTGGTTGGCCACCAGGAGGTCGGCCAGGGCGGCCCGACGCCGCGCCTGAAAGAAATGGCAGTCCTGATAGTGCTGGCACCGCACGCGCAGGCAGTTGTCCGGGTCGCAGGCCACCTGCTCCCAGATGTCGAACTCGGGAACGAAGGACAGGTCGCTCAGACTGCCGTCCTGCGTGGTCCGGCTCCACTCGAGAATGGCGGCGAGCTGCCCGGCGCCCGTCTCTTCGGCAAAAAAGTCGGGCGTGATACGCAAATACGCGGCCTTGCGACGGCACAGGTAATTGTTGCGCCCCTTCATCAGCTCGGCCCGAAACTCCAGCCCCAGACGGCGACTCAGGAACGGCAGATCCTTGGCGATCAGCTGTTCCTGCAGGTTGATCGTGTTGGTGCTGATGACCACCTTTTCCTTGTTCGCCTTCGCCCAGTGGATGGCCGGCAGGAGGTAGGCAAGCGACTTGCCGGTCCCCGTACCCGCCTCGATGACCGCGATCCCGTCGTCGTTGAACGCTTCGGTCACGGCCCGCAGCATCGAAGTCTGCTGGGGGCGGTGTTCGTAACCGGACATGGCCTCGGAGAGTTGGCCGCCCGGCCCCAGGATCTTCTCGAGCATGCGCACGTCGAGAAACTTGCGTTCCTCGGGCGGGATCGGCTTGACAATGATCCGGATATGGCTGGCCGTGTTGTCGAGAATGAAACTGCCCACTCCCTGGGACCCCAGACGGGAGGCGATCTCGATGTCGGCCTGAGAGGGGCGCAGGTCGCCGCTGGGGTGGTTGTGGATCACGACACACCCGGGCCGGGCCATCTGCTCGATGACCGGCACCGAGTTCTGGTTGCCGAAGGCGCACGGCTCGACCGCCTCGACCACCCCGTCGGCGTTCGTGAAACCAACGAAAAAGACCTCATCCCCCCCGCACTCGTCAATGGCGGAGCGCACCTGTTCGCGCGCCTCGGGCAACATCCAGCGCGTGATGTCCAGGAGAGAATCGGGGGGAGAAGGGCTTTGCGCCATGAAACAGACCTTGCTGGGCGGACCTTGCAGAAGGGGAACCGCGGAAGTTCGGTGGCACACGGCCACACGGGTTTCATTGAACCACGTAAAACAGCGGGATAAAAGAAGAATCGTCAGGTTCTCTCCCGCGTACCTGGAACTCCTCATTGTCCGGCGAATTGCGAAGTTGTCGTTCGAGGGGGGAGATGCCGGGAAGTCTCCTGTCCTACCGAAATGGGGATGGCCCGGAGGTGGCACGGGCGTCCCGCCCGTGAAGGGCCGACGTTCTCGTCGGCAGGGCCGAGAATTTAGAGACTTTTGTTCCGGAGCCTCTTCATGGGCGAGACGCCCATGCCACCTCAGAACCGCCTTCTTCTCTGGGTGAAAGCCCAAAGATGGGAATGTGGGT
>DAOPYU010000182.1:0-8687 GCA_035353095.1 Candidatus Sumerlaeota bacterium
GAAAGGGCTTGCGCCCCTGGGCTGGAAAGCGCATAATGATGTGGGATGTTGCGTTTGAGGCCATCCGGTAGAGGAATCCCGCATGACGAATGCCAAATCGTTTGAACAGAACCTGAAAGCGCTCGAAAAGATCGTTGAAAAACTGGAGAGTGGGTCCGTCTCGCTCGACGAATCCATCGAACTGTTTCAGAAAGGCCGGGTGTTGGGCCGGGCGTGCGAAAAACGCCTGCGCGAGGCCGAACTGAAAATTCAGCAACTGATCGAGCATCCGGATGGCGACCTGCAGACCGCCGATTTCGAGGTGGAAGACTCGGAAGACTCGGCCGACGAAGAGGGCGGGGCGGGTTAAAAACGGGATGTCCGGTGGGGGACCGTCTGGTGAGGTTCCACGGGGATGTCCCGGGAAGCGTTAGTGGCTGGAAAGGATGCCAACGCCATGCAATCGGCGCCCTGGCTTGAGAGAATCTGCAGTCCCGCCGATCTCAAGGGACTCAGTGTAGAGGCGCTCGGCGAACTGGCCGAGGAAATCCGGCGGATCATTGCCAAAACCTGCTCGCAGAACGGCGGGCATTTTGCCCCCTCCCTGGGGGTGGTGGAACTCACCCTCGCCCTGCATCGGGTCTTCGATACCCCGCGCGACAAGATTGTCTGGGATGTGGGACACCAGGCTTATCCCCACAAACTTTTGACCGGGCGCTATGCGGAATTTCACACCTTGCGGATGCTGGGCGGATTGAGCGGTTTCCCGAAACGCGCGGAAAGCCCCTACGACGCGTTCGGGGTGGGTCATGCCAGCACGTCTATTTCGGCGGCTCTGGGCATGGCGCTGGCACGCGACCTGCTCGGTGAAGACTACCGGGTCGTGTCGGTCACGGGCGACGGCGCCATGACGGGCGGGTTGTGCTACGAAGCGCTGAACAACGTGGGCTATGCCGCGCCCGACATGCTCCTGATTCTCAACGACAACGAAATGAGTATCGCGCCGAATATCGGGGCGATGTCTCAGTATTTCAACGATCTGATTACCACCAATTTCTACAACCGCTCGAAACAGACCGCCAAGGGGGTCATCAAGCGCGCGTTGGGTGAGCGAGCCGTCAGTATCGGTCACCGCATCGAGGCCAGTATCAAAGGGCTGATCCTGCCCGAAGAAACCATCTTCGAAAAGATGGGGATTCGTTATCTGGGCCCCGTGGATGGGCACGACCTGCCGCGCCTGATTGCCGCGCTCACGCATGTCCGCGACCTCAAGGGACCGATCCTGCTTCATGTCAAGACGATCAAGGGGAAGGGTTACACCTACAGTGAGTCGGACCCGGAACGCTGGCACAGCGGCGCGAATTTCGAGATCAGCACGGGCGAAAAGGTGCTGCCGGTCAATGCGCCCGCCCAGCCTACGCCCGCCCCGTTGACCTTCACGCAGGTTTTCAGTCAGGCGCTCGCCCGTCTGGGGGCGGAGGATTCTCGTGTGGTGGCCATCACCGCCGCCATGTCCGCCGGAACGGGTCTCGATGATTTTGCCCAGCGGTTCCCGAATCGTTTCCACGATGTGGGGATCGCGGAAGGGCACGCGGTGACCTGCGCGGCGGGAATGGCGTGTGAAGGGTTGCGCCCCGTGGTGGCCATTTACTCGACCTTCCTCCAGCGTTCGTTCGACAACATCATTCACGATGTGGCGTTGCAGAAACTGCCGGTGACCTTCGCGGTGGACCGTGCGGGTATTGTGGGGGGCGACGGCCCGACACACCACGGCGTTTTCGATCTGTCGTACCTGCGCATGATTCCCGACCTGGTGGTCATGGCGCCGCGTGACGCGCAGCAGATGCGCGCGATGGTCCGCACCGCCGCCGCATACGAGGAGGGGCCCGTGGCCTACCGGTACCCGCGCGGGGCCGCCGCCGAGCAGGTGGGACCGCCCACTGCCGACGCGGTGATTCCTCTGGGGACAGGCGAGATACTTCGGGAGGCTCTCCCGGCGTCTCGGCATGATGTTGCGATTCTGAGCATCGGAGCCATGGCCTCCCGTGCCCTGGAGGCCGCCGAATTGTTGAGTCGGGAGGGACTGGGGGTGGCGGTGGCCGACATGCGGTTCGTCAAGCCGCTCGACCTCGATCTGCTCAAACGCCTGGCCCTCGAGTACGACCATCTGGTCACGGTGGAAGAAAACGTGGTGGCGGGGGGCTTCGGCGCCGCAGTGACCGAGGCGTTCTGCGGGTTGGGAATCGAAGGGAGCGCCCCGCTTCTGATCGGATTGCCGGATGAGTGGATCGAGCACGGCGCAGTCGAGGAGTTGCGCGAGCGGTGTGGTCTGTCGGGACCGGGAATTGTGGAACGCATCCGTCACCGCTGGTATCCCGAGGGAATCGGAAATATCCCCCTTGCGGCAATACCCAGGCGAAATGCCGTCCCCGTGGCGACCTCGTTGTGAGGGGTTTCCCGTCCTGCAAAAGTGAGGAGAGTCCGGAAGTGGCACGGGCGTCCCGCCCGTGAATGCCGACGTTTTCGGGCAGGACCGGGAATTTTGGGACTTTTTCCCCGGAGCCGCCCCTTCATGGGCGAGATGACCATGCCACCTCAGGGATCGTCTTTCTTTCTGGAAAAGGTCCGAAGATGGGGAAGACGGGGTTTCGTAAGCCGAAGGTCATCCAGACGATGAGGAGATCCTGCATGACCCGGACGATTCCTCTTGAAACCCCGGATCGGCTTGAGGCACAATACAACCAGTAACACGGGTCCTGGACAGAGGGCTCATTCTCTTTATTTTCAAATTTGTGTGATTTTTATGGCCAAGTCGAATATTGAGTCCCAGACTCAAACTCAGCCTCAGTCTCTTCCGGTGGAAGCTCCGGCGAAACGCGAAATCGTGTTCGACCTGAGTCATATGGAGCCGTGGCGTGAGTTCGCCGTGGTCTTGTGCAATGACAACGAGCACTCGATGGACGAGGTGGTGGTCCAACTCATGAAGGCCCTGAATTGCGGCCTGCCACGCGCCCACGAATTGATGATGCGGGTGCACAAGAACGGCCAGGCCACCGTAGCCATTGCCCGGCGTGAGCAGGCTCTGCAGATCGCCAACATCCTGCGTCAGATCAGTCTGACGGTTTTTCTGCGCCAGATCAATTGATTCCTTATATTCAGTCTTGTACCCGGTTGCGGCGGATGCAGATCCGTTCGATGGACTGTGCCCGACCGGTTTTCGGATCGGCTTCGATCAGCACGCCGCAGAGCCGCAGGTCGCCTGTCGCCAGTTCGTGGCGCACGGGCAGGCGGGTCCGCATGCGGTGGAGGATGACGTCGCGCTGGACCCCGAGAACCCCGTCGAAGGGGCCGGTCATGCCTGCGTCGGTCTGGTAGGCGGTACCTTCGGGCAGGATGGTTTCATCCGCCGTGGGGATGTGCGTGTGAGTGCCGATGACGGCGGTGACTTTGCCATCGAGCAGCCACCCGAGGGAAACTTTCTCGCTGGTGGCTTCGGCATGAAAATCCACCAGAATGAGAGGTGTTCTTTTTCTCAACCGTTCGACCGCTTCGAGGCCAACCCGGAAGGGACAATCCACCGGGTCCATGAAGGCGCGGCCCAGCAGGTTGAGCACCCCCACGCGCAGATCGGTACCCGGTACGTTGTACACCTCGTCGCCACGCCCCGGCACATTCGGGTCGAGCGGGTAATTGGCCGGGCGCAGGATGCGCGGTTCGTTGTCAATCACGTCGAAGATTTCGCGGTTCTGCCACGTGTGGTTCCCCCCGGTCAGGACGTGAACGCCCATGGCGAAGAGTTCGCGTGCCACACGGGGGGTCAGGCCCTTGCCGCCGGCGGCGTTCTCGCCGTTCATGATGACAAAATCCACCTGACGTTCGAAACAGAGATCGGGAAGAACAGACGCGGCCAGTCGGCGGCCAATGCCGCCGATTACGTCGCCTACAAAGAGTATCCGCATAGAGTTCTGCCGCGTCCGCGGCCCTTTCCAAGGAAATGCTCTATCGTTCTTTTATGTCAGACCGACCGGGAGAGTAAAGATAAAACGCACGGTCCGGCTAAAAACCTCCCGATTTCCGGGAAAACCGAGCAGTTTGTCCGATTTCGCTGTTGTTGCGGGTTTGCCGGTGGATTCGGGAAAGTGTCTTGAGGGGAAGGAACGGTCTTATGCCCTGAAAAGTTCCGGTTTCTTTCCATCTCCCGTTTTCCGGGGTTGAAATTCGGGAAAAGGTGTTTTATATGTTACTGGGAACTGAAAACAGGATAGGCCGATCCATCATTTTCATGACAGGGAGTGGACGAAAATCATGGTACGTCTTGTGCCTCTTGCGCTGGCCGTTTCGTTGTTGGCGGGGTGTGTGAGTTTGCCGAGCAGTGGTGACAAAAATTACTCGTCTTCGAAAGTGGGGGACCGCGCCAGTTATGACTTCAAAGAAGTGGTGGTCATGGCGCCCTGCGCCAAGGCACAGGAGGGGTTTCTGAATCTCCATGTTCAGTTGTCCGCCACCATCAATCCCCAAAAGGTGACAATTGCGGGGAATAGCGAGGTGCAGGAAATCGTATCGCGGTTGTACCCGCGCCTGGCCGCCGCAGTGACCGCCGTCATCCAGCCCCAAGCCGATCCACTGAGTGACCTCGATGCGCTGCGGGAGAAAGTGGCGCAGGAGGCCGATCGCGTCTTCAATGCCGAATTCCGCAAGTGGGCTTTTTCGGAAGATTACGAGGTGCAACTCGTGGTCATCTCGATGCATTTCACCAATGGAAGTGTGCCGTGCAAGTCCGAATCGGTCTGGCGGTACTATTGAGTTCTCTGCAAAAAGGGAAGAACGGTTTCCCTGATCCCTCTTCTGGAAAGGTTTCTGCCATGTCTCTCAAGAAATGGTTCGCCTCTGTGTGCCTGACGCTTCTGACGGCCGTCTGGACGGTTTCCGCCTTTGCCGCGGACAATCCCAACCCGCCCGCTTCTCCCGTCCGGTTGATTTTCATCCACCACTCGACCGGGCAGAACTGGCTGGATGATGGCAATGGGGGACTGGGCCTCACCTTGCGGGACAACCGTTACTTTGTCAGCGACACCAACTATGGGTGGGGACCCGACTCGATCGGCGACCGGACCGACATCGGCAACTGGTGGGAGTGGTTCCGGGGACCGAACGCGGCGACTTACACCGCCGCTCTGTACGCCGAATCGGGCCAGAACTGTTCCTACTCGCGCCTGGAGACCAATCCCGACCCATCCGGGGAAAATCAGGTTGTCATGTTCAAGTCCTGCTTCCCCAACTCGGCCCTGCAGGGCCATGTTTCGGATCCCGTTCCGGCCATAGACTCGAATCCGTTGAAAGGGGAGTCGGCCGGTTCGGATGCCCACACGGTCTCGAACGCCAAGGGGATTTATCTCGATCTGTTGAACTATTTCTCCCAACATCCCGAGAAACTCTTCATCGTGGTGGCTGCGCCGCCGTTGGGTGACGATACCTGGGCCGCCAACGCCCGCGCGTTCAACGAGTGGCTGGTCAACGACTGGCTCGTTGGGTACACCCAGAAGAATGTGTTCATCTTCGATTTTTACAACGTCCTGACCACGAACGGGGGCAACGCCAATACCAACGACCTGGGCCGGGAGTCGGGCAATCACCACCGCTGGTGGAATGGCGCCGTCCAGCACAAGAGCGACGTGGCGAAAAACACGCTGGCCTATCCCACGGGGGACGATCACCCGAGCCGGGCTGGCAACCTCAAGGCGTCCGCCGAGTTTGTCCAACTGCTCAATGTGGCCTATAACCGTTGGAAAGAGACCCCACCGGCCCCTTCGACAAAGCCGGAGTGGAAAATTTATTGAGGAAAAGGACGGGGAACTGTCCGCTCGAATCCAAGCGGCCGGGACCGGGCCGCCCGAGAGGGAAACTTCCAGCTTGCATGCGCCCGACAAGTCATTAAGATAAAAGGCGCAGAAGCGGCTCGGACCTGTTGGGGATTGTCTCCCTTCGAGAGCCATTCCCATGTTCGCTGCAACCTGAGAGGACGGACCCGGCCTTGGAAAGACCCCTCAAGAAACGTATCCTGGACAAACTGGCGCTCCATCTGGGCGTTCCGTTGATCTATGCCCTTTTCAAAGTGATCGGCTGGACGCTCCGTTTCAAGGAATTTGTTCCCACTGATACCCTCTGGAATGATGTTCGAGAAAAGGGGACGCGCTACGTCTTTGCCTTCTGGCACGGGGACTGCATGCCCATGTCTTACGAAGCCAGCCGAATGGTTAACCCGTTTGCCCGGATGTATATGATGGCCAGCCAGAGCCGTGACGGCGAACTCATGGCGCGTTTCCTGACCCTGAACCACTTTCATGTCGTCCGTGGCAGTTCCTCGCGGGGAGGCGCCCGGGCGCTGCTCGAGATGCTCCATACCCTTCAGCCGGGCGATTTTGCCGGGCTGGCTGTGGACGCCCCGCGCGGGCCGCGCCATCAGGTCAACAAGCCGGGGATTCTGTATCTCGGCCAACGCTCGGGCCGCCCGGTCGTTCCCGTAGCGTCCCGCCTGGACCGGAAGTGGGTGCTCAAGTCCTGGGACCGGATGGAAATCCCCAAACCTTTCGCGTGTGTCGAGGTTCACTACGGCGAGCCAATTGTTGTTTCGTCCGACGCTACCGAGGAGCAGATCGAGGCCCTGCGTCTTCGGTTGGAACAGAGTCTG
Source organism: Candidatus Sumerlaeota bacterium (assembly GCA_035353095.1). GTDB lineage: Bacteria > Sumerlaeota > Sumerlaeia > UBA8349 > UBA8349 > DAOPYU01. Next base: position 6,668 of record DAOPYU010000182.1, read on the forward strand.
CGCGAACTGAAGAACGAACAACCGGTCTGATGCTCTTTTGTCTCGAACCGGCCCTTTGAAGGGAACGGGGCATTGCCATTTCCCGCGATTGGAGGGTTTCCCCCAAATGACTCGAAAACCGTGTTCCACGCCTTCCGCACTCCCGGGTCAGAAAGCGAAAGAGGTCGTTTCGCTCTTCGAGCGGATGGGGCCGGTTTATCGGCTTCTTGTGGACGAGCGCAAACGCCGCGCCCGTGAAGAGCCGCTTCTTCTGGAAATTGCCCGGAGTCTCCATCCGGATCGCCTGTCGGACGTTTCCGCCCGCGCACAGACCCGGATTCTGGATCTGGCCTGCGGGACCGGTTTTCATACCCGTCTTTTTGCCCGCGCCGGTTACCCCGTCGTGGCGCTTGACGGCAGCGCGTCCATGCTGGCGCAGGCACGCCGTCAGGGGAAGGTCGAGTCTGTTCAGTACCGTCAGGCCGATCTGCTTCGGCCCATCGAGCCCTCTCCGGAGGCCGCCTTGACGCTTCTTCTGGGGAATACCTTGAGTCTTTTCGATCCCGCTTCCCAACTGGTCCCGGTCCTTTCCCATGCGGTTCAAGCGACCCGTTCTTCGGGGAAGGTCCTCTGTCAGATTCTCAACTATGAGCGGTTGCGGGGTCTCGGCCAGACCGTCGTGACCCGCCACGGTCTTGTTCAGCGGCGCGAGACTGTCCTGACCAAGACCGTGCAGATCCTGGAAGACGGGCGGGTTCTTCTGATGTTTGCCGCGGCGCAGGAACGTCCCGGCGAGGCCGACTGGGAAACGCGGGCGGAATCCTCCTTCCTCCACGCTCTGTCCCCGGAAACCCTCCAACAAGCGGCCGCCGACGCGGGACTGACGCTTGAAACCGAATGGGGCGGACTCGACAAGTCCCCTTTTCAACCGGCCACGAGTTCCGATTATGTGGCCCTGTTCCGCAAGGCCTGAGGGGGTTTTCCTTCGATTGCCTCGGACGATCCTGAGAGACAAAATGGGCCAAATCTTCCCCCTTTCGGGTTGACTCGACTGGGACGGCGGATTATGATCACTTTCCTTGCCGGGGAAAGGAAGAATTCCGATTCCGCGGCAAGTTGGGAATGACGGGCCCATAGCTCAGTTGGTCAGAGCCGCCGGCTCATAACCGGTAGGTCCTAGGTTCGAGTCCTAGTGGGCCCACCATCCCGTGTTCCAGCATTTCTTTGTGCCGTTTCCCGGCCTTCCATGACTCTCTCGATTCAAGACTTTCTGTGTCTTCTGGAAACGCGTCTGGCTTTCCCGCCCGGGCGATCGTCCGGAAGTATCGAGTCCCTTCCTCCTGCCGATTCTCCGTTTTCTGTGTCCGGTTCTCCTCGGATTCCCCTGATTCTGGGCGATGGACGGGCCGAAGTACACCGGATCGGTTGGGCGCTCGACGCAGGAGAAAAGGAATTGGCCGCCGCCGCGGAGCGTCGCCTGGATCTCCTGCTGCTCTGGACCCCCCTGTGGTCCGCTCGGCCCGACACGCTCCGCTCCGACACTCCAGGTCACGGTCGAGTTGTAGAACAACTGATCCGGGCCCATTGTGCGGTGGCCCTGGTCGGACCCGCGCTGGCCAACAGCGCGGCGGGACCGGACCTTCTTCTGGCCTCGGAACTGGGACTGACCGCTCTCCGTCCCCTTTTTAAACGGCTTCCGGTTCCCTCGGACCGCCTCAAACTGGTGATTTTCACCCCGGTCGGGTGCGAAAACGTCGTGATTGAAGCCCTGGCTCAGGAGGGGGCGGGGGTGATCGGGCGTTACAGCCACTGCACGTTCCGCTCTTCCGGTATCGGCACCTACCGCCCGCTCGAAGGGGCGCAGCCGTGGGCCGGGACGGTGGGACGGCTCGAAAGCGCCGAGGAAATGCGCCTCGAAACGGTGGTTCCGCGGGAGAAAGCCGCTCAGGTTCTGGACCGGGTCCGGGCGGTCCATCCCTATGAGGAGATGGCGTACGACCTTTACCCGCTGGAGGATTTGCGCGAGGCCCCTCCTCTCCTG
>DAOPYU010000183.1:0-5174 GCA_035353095.1 Candidatus Sumerlaeota bacterium
TAACCGCCTCGCGTTCCCGTTGCAGGTGTTGAACCCCATGCGTCCGGAGATTCTCGAAAGGAATCTCCGGACGCAGTGTTCTGAGACGAAAACTTGACTTTTTTCTCCCGGATTGGGAGGGTGCTGCTCAGGCGGGGACGTCTGGAAACGGAGGGGCGGTCCCCTTCTCACTCCCCGCTGAAATCCCGGAAACGAGAGAAAAACCATGATGCAAACACCCGAAAGCATCCTCAAGGACTGGATCGCCGCCGTCAACGACGGAGACGTCGAACGCCTCATGGCGCTCTACAACGAGAACGCCGTCCTGATCCCCACCTTCTCGAACCGCGTGCTGAAATGTCCGGACCGCATTCGCGACTACTTCGAGAAGCTGGCCGGACGCGAGGAACTCAGCGTCTCCGTCCACGACAAGACCCTGATCGTCCAACCCCTGCGCGATTCCCTCTATGCGATCTCGGGCATTTATTGCTGGCGCTTCGCGGTGGACGAGGAACTCCTCAGCTTCGAGGCGCGATTCAGCTACCTCCTCGACCTCGCCCTCGACCGACCGATCCTCCACCACCACTCCTCCCAGATCCCGCGCACGCTCTAAGCGGCGTACACTTCGATCCGCGCCGGACTCTGAATCGCGCCGGACTCCGAATCGCGCCGGACGCTGAATTGTGCCGGACGCTGAATCGTGCCGGACGCTGAACCGTGCCGGACTCGAGAAAACCCGCGCGGGCGGCATCACGAGAAAAAGAACGACCGCGCGGGTCGCCCTGAGAACCGTAGTTGAAGCGCCAACGGCGCGGATTATACCAGCCTGGGGCAAGCGCAGCGTCGCCCCAGGACTCGTGTCCCTTTTTCACATAAGGGCTGAAGGCCCGAACTATGAAAAAGGGGAAAACGAGCGACCGCGCGGCTCACCGATACTCGACCTGCTCGTCGGTCGAGTACGTCTTGCGCGTCCCGATGCGCTCGCACCGGATCGCGAACCCCGTGGGGGAATGCGTCCGGTCGGGCCGGTGGACTTGGAGGAAGTCGCGCCGCTCGCCGTGGATCGCGTCCGGGTCGAGCCGCCCGAGCTGCGCAATGGCGTCCTCGAGCACCGACCGGATGGCCGCGTGGAGTTCCCCCACCTTCCCCTCGGGCAACCGGTCGCACCGCGAACGCGGCGCGATGCGACACGCCCACAGGATTTCGTCCGAATAAGCGTTGCCGATCCCGCGCACCAGACGCTGGTCCACCAGAAACTCCTTGAGGCACCGTTCCTTCTGTTCGCGCAACCGGTCGCGCAGATACGTCACATCGCACGCCGCGTCGAGCGCGTCCGGCGTCGGGTCCGCGGGCGGGTCGAGCGTGAAGGTCGCCCAACTGTGCGGGTCGGAGACCACCAGCCACTCTCCGCCCGCGAGGGCCGACTTGTTCCCGTCCCTGTTTTCATACCGGTCCCCGTCTTTGGGCTTTTCTCCCGGATCGAGCCTGTCTCCGTCCTTGAGGCCCAACTTGTCCCCGTATTTTGACTTTTCTTCCGGAACGAATCTTTCCCCATCCGCGAAGCCCAACCCCAGCCGCAGGAAGCGGATCGCCGACGGGTTGTCCGTCAGATCGAACCGCCCGGTCAGCATCAGGTGGACGGCCAGGCAATGCCCGCTCCGGAACAGAAAGTGACTCTGCTTCCCCGACCGGTGGACCGCCTCCAGGGTGTCTCCATCGAGCGCCTGCTCGATCTGCGCGTTCGTGAAATTCCGCCGACGCGTCCGCCCGACCCGCACGTCCCCCACCTCGCGCCCCGCCAGCCGCGCGTGCAGGTTCCGACAATAGATTTCGAGGTCCGGCAACTCAGGCACCCGCCCCCTCCCCCTCACAGCGATCCTGTACCGCCCCCACAGCGGTCCTGTACCGCCGGCGTCCCCGCCGGCGCGGTTCATCTCGCCAACTTTCCCACCCCCCGGCGGTCCTGTACCGCCGGCGTCCCCGCCAGCGCGGTTCATCTCACCAACTTTCCCCACCCCCGGCGGTCTGTACCGCCGGCGTCCCCGCCAGCGCAGTTCATCTCACCAACTTTTCCCCCCTTCGGCAGTTCTGTACCGCCGGCGTCCCCGCCGGCGCGGTTCTGGGTCGTATCGGTCCCCCAGATCCAATACATCCCCCAGGTTCCATAAGCCCCATCCGTCCCCAAAGTCCTATTAGACCGATGCCTCCCTCAGAAAATCGTCAACTGCTCCCCGCTTCCCTCCGCCGGTCCCGGGTCCGTCGCCCGTTTCCGAGCCGTCCCCGGTTCGAGGGTCTTTTCCTCCGGCCCCGCGCCCAACGCCTCGGTCGGATGGCAGCACCGCGCCCCGGGCAGGTCGGCGTTCTTGCACCGGCACACCACCACCTCGATCCCCCGCTCGCGCGCCAGCGACTCGAACGCCGCGAGCCGCTCGGACCGGTACGCCGCCGGGGGCAACCAGATCGTCCCCCCGCCGCAGTAGTTCGTCACCTTGTGCGTGTAGAGCCGCCGCATCGCCCCCGACGACCACCCGTCCAGCCGCAGGTCGTTCGGGAATTTAATCCCCCACCTCAGAAACAGAAACGACGCCACCGCCCGCCGCACCCCCACGCGCGCCAGCGCGTCCGCCAGCGCCTTCAGGTTCTCCCCCGTGTCGGTCAGCCCCGGCGCCAGCGGGTCCACTCGCGCCTCGCACGACACCCCCGCCCCGGCCAGCCGCGCCAAGTTGTCCAGCCGCTCGGCCACCGACGCCGCGCGCGGCTCGATCAGCGCCCGCGCCGAGTCCCGCTCCGTCGTGATCCCCACCTGTACATGGACCCGCCCGGGGTACCGCGCGAACAACGCCACGAACCGATCCGGAATCACCCCTTTGGTCGAGATCAGCAACGCCACGCCCCGCTCGAGCAGCATCGCCATGATCGCATACAAATCGTCCAGCACCCGCTCCGCCGGTACGAACGGCTCGCTCGCCGTGCTGAAGTACACCAGCCGAGGCGCCACGCGCAGCCGCGCCAGTTCCCCCCGCAGCTTCTCCAGCGCGTTGGCGTAGTACGCCACCGTCCCCCAACCCGGATGGTGCGCGTAGCTCTGCGCATAACAATACCGGCACTCGTTCGGGCACCCCGCCGACAGGTTCAGCGTGTGAAACTCCGCCAGACACGGCAGCTTCGGATGCGTCAACACCTCCGCCCGCCGCTGCCAGGCCACCACGCGGAGGGGGACAGGGGAACCCGTCCCCACCACGCCAGCGACCGTCCTCTCAACCGCGCCCTTCGCGTCTTCCCCTATCACAAGCGCCTCTCCTAATCGGTTCGCACCTGCGCGTAATACCACACTCAGTAAAACATATGCATCTTTTACCGCAGAGTGCCCCCCAAACGCAACCGTTTCGAGTCGGGAATATGCGAGGTTTTCAGACATGTGGTTCATGGAAAGTCTTCCAATACAAGCGTCGAAATGTTTCGGAGTCAAGACATCCCTCTAAATTTACTGCGGTGAAGTAGGAAACAGTATCGGAGTATACTATAGATTCCCCTGGAAGTATATTTGGTCCTCAGTATTATGCCTAAGTCTTAGACGTCAGTTCGCCTGAAGACGGCTGAAGATGCATCCCGCCGATCTCGCAACCTGGAGGCCGATATTTCTCAAAGAATAACCAAGCAACGAAAAGGCATTTGATGAGAGACTGCCATTGACCATAAATGGGAGGCTGGCTAAACTATTTATTTGGAGTCTGTCTGCTTTCAGACGCAGGGAAACACAATCAGAATCATAACAAAGAGGCTAAGACGGAATGGTCGCGATTCTTTGTTCGAATTGTTTCCGAGATCAAGGACTACGGATTGATTCTTTCAATCTTGGGATAGAAGAAGTAGGTCCTTGTCCGAATTGTGGCACCTTGGATGGCAGGAAATTAGATAGGAATCTTGTCGTTAGATTGGCTCACCGCTTTTTCGTAAGAGGGACGACCCATAAAGTCATGTATGGCGCGGCTCCAGTTCTTCAGTTCAATGAGCATCATTATGGGAAAAGCGATGTAGGATTTTCGGAATGGCTGCAGAAGGATGTCAGATTAATCTCAGATGCAGCCAAGATAGGCTTCTTTCACTACGGTCCAAGACTGTGGATGATAGGAGAGATAGAACCCCTTATATCGCTTCAAGATCCCAAGGGAAGATCTGAAGTCATCCAACGTATAATAGCAACCTATCCGACACGATTATTCCCTGAGACAAAGGTCTTCTTCAGGTTAAGAAAAATGCCAAAGCATCCGGAAAATCATGCCGAATACGATAGTCCCCCAATTCCCCTCGTTGGACAAGGTCGTTTGGATTCCGAGAAACTCCCGGTAATGTATGGCTCGCAGGACTTGGAGACATGTGTTCATGAATGTCGGGTTACGGTTGAAGACGATTTATTTGTGGCTAGCCTCTCGCCAACAAGAACACTCAAACTCCTTGATCTTACAGAACTGATCCGGGATGACGTGAGTGAATTTGAGAGTATTGACCTGGCTGTACATATGTTATTCTTGGCGGGAGAGCATTCTTATGAGATATCAAGAGAGATTGCCACTGTTGCCCATGATTCTGGACTTGATGGTATCATCTACCCTTCTTACTTCAGCCTGTTTCGTACAGGAGCAAATCCTTTTGATACGACTTTCGGGCTTTCCATTCGGATAATTCCGGCTTATGCGAAGTATGCAAAATCACAAATTGTTCCAAATTTAGCTCTGTTTGGAAGGCCAATCGAATCCGGCACAGTCAAGGTAAACTGTATCAATCGCTTAATACTGAGGAGGGTTGCCTACGACATTCAGTTCGGTCCCGTCAAATACTGGCCGGCACCCTAATCTTTACAAAGACGAAGAGAATCAACAAGATACTTGGAATCTTGGGTCGTAATCCTGTTAATCCTGTGATCCTGTCGAAGCGTTTTTCCTCTTCCCTTCTATTCGTGATACACCGCGTCGAGCCATTCGCTGGGGACGACGGGGCCGTCGCAGCAGACGCGGATCATGCATTATCCGTAGATAACGAATGGAGAAAATAAAGGACCGGATCACAGGATTGACAGGATGTTTCTATTGTCACTTATCCTGTTGATCCCGTGATCCTGTCGAAGCGTTTTCTTGTCCCCTCTATTCGTGATACACCGCGTCGAGCCATTCGCTGGGGACGACGGGGCCGTCGCA
>DAOPYU010000183.1:5274-8648 GCA_035353095.1 Candidatus Sumerlaeota bacterium
GCAGACGCGGATCATGCCGCGGCGGCTGGGGACCACGCAGCCCTGGCAGGCGCCGACGCCGCAGCCCATGCGGTTTTCGAGGGAGATCTGCCCCTCGAGGCCGCGCGCGCGCAGGAGGCCGAGCGCGGCGTTCATCATGGGCGCCGGGCCGCAGACGAAGACCTGCGCCTCGGGCGTGAGGAACGGCGCGGCGTGCTCGGTCACGTACCCTTTCGCGCCCCCGGAGCCGTCCTCGGTGGTCAACACGAGCCGGACGGACGGGTGGCGCAATTTTTCCAGGAGTACAAACCCGGCGGCGGTGCGCGCGCCGTAGCAGAACGTGATGGGCGCGGGCGCCCCGGTCCCCGAGGCGCGGGAGTCGGTCCCCGAGGCGCGGGAGGCGGCCTCGGAAGCGCGGGAGTCGGCCTCCGCCTGGCGGATCAGCGACTGCGTGAGGTAATAGAGCGGCGCCACGCCGACGCCCCCGGCGATCATGACGGAGGGGCGCGCCGGGTCGGCCGTGAAGGTGGAACCGAGCGGGCCGACGGCGTCGAGCGTGTCGCCCGGCTGGTGGCTCGTCACCAGGCGCGTACCTTCCCCGACCACCTGGACGAGGAGGTCGAGTTCGCCCGTGTCGGGCCGCACGTCGCAGATGCTGATGGGGCGGCGCAGCAGGGGCGCGGTGGACGGGAGCGGCTGGATGTTGAAGAACTGGCCGGGCCGGCAGGCCGCCGCGACATCGCCGGGCAGGTCGAGGGTCAGCAGCGCCACGCCGGGCGCAAGGGCCTGCGACCGCTTGAGGGTCAGTTGGAGTTTCTGTTTGACGCTCACGATATTTCCTTTCACACGAGACGGAACCGATTTTTCTTCAACCACGAAAGGCACGAGACACATGAAAACCGCATATTTCGGACGACTTCTCATACGGATTCGCATTCGAAATGGTCCAAACAAGGAGTCTGGACAGGAAGTTCTTTGTGACTTTGTGTCTTCGTGTGATTTCTTCCCAAACGATTCCCGGCGTCTTTTATATTGTTGTTGAACCGCATTTCACACGAAGGCACAAAGTTCTTTTTCGAGAGACGCGAAACTTTATCCTGTTTTCAATTTCGTTCATTTGTTCCATTTCGAATGCAACCTGGTATCAAACCGCGATGAATCTTCCTCCGGACAAATGGGAAAATGGGAAACTGATTATTTCAACCACGAAAGGCGCGGAGGACACGAAAAAAGCGGTTTTCGAGTGTTTCGTGTCTTTCGTGGTTTACATTTTGGTTGCGGCTCCGCTGCACCAGGTGTTTCGTGTATCTCGTGGTCTTCTTTGGTCTTCTTTTCCCTGCCGTCTCGGCCTTGTTCCCGGTCTCGGCTTCCTGTTTTGCTCAATCGTTGACGAACCGCCCGTCGCGGAAGACCAGTTTACCGCCGACGATCGTGGCGCAGGAACACCCCTTCACCGTGCGCCCCGCGAAGGGACAGTTGCGGCTGCGGCTGAAGAACTTCGACGGGTCAATCACATACTCGGTGTCCAGGTCGAGCACGGCGATGTCCGCATCGGCGCCGACGGCGAGCGTCCCCCTGGACAGGTTGAGGATGCGGGCGGGCGCGGCGCTCATGGCCTCGACGAGCAGTTCGAGACTGATCTCGCCCTTGAGCACCAGGTCCGTGTAAAGAATCGGGAACGCGGTCTCCATGCCGATGACGCCGTTGGGCGCCCCGGCGAAGACGCAGTCCTTCTCCATGTCGGTGTGCGGCGCGTGGTCCGTGGCGATACAGTCGATCGTGCCGTCGCGCAACCCCTCGAGCACGGCAAGGCGGTCCTCCTCGGACCCCAGCGGCGGGGACATCTTGAAGTTCGGGTCGTACCCCTCGAGCGCCTCGTCTATCAGCGTCAGGTGGTGCGGGGTGGCCTCGGCGGTCACGCGCACCCCCTTGGCCTTCGCCGTGCGGATGTAATCCACCGACCGGGCGTCGGCGACGTGGCAGATGTGGACGTGGCCGCCGGTGTAGTCGGCCAGGTCAATATCGCGCGCCACCTGGCTCGAGCTGGCGGCGGCGGGGATGCCCTTCAGGCCCAGCTTCTGCGACATGGCCCCGGCGCGCATCTGCCCCTCCTCGGACAGGTTCAAGTCCTCGCAATGGTCGAGCACGGGCACATTGAACATGCTCGTGTACTCGAGCGCGCGGCGCATGACCTCGGCGTTCATGATCGGGTGGCCGTCGTCGGAGAACGCCACCGCGCCGTAATAGACCAGGTCGCCGTACTCGGTGATCTCCTCGCCCTTCTGCCCCTTGGTGACGGCGGCGATGGGGAAGATGTTGACCGAGGCGATCTCGCGCGCCCGCGAGGCGAGGAACTGCAGGCCCTGCGCGCTGTCGCACACCGGCGTGGTATTGGGCATGGGGCACACGGACGTGAACCCGCCCGCGGCGGCGGCGCGCGTGCCGCTGGCGATGCACTCCTTGTCCTCGCGCCCCGGCTCGCGCAGGTGTACGTGCATGTCAATGAACCCCGGCACGACAAGACGCCCGGTGGCGTCAAGGGTGATGTCGGCCCGCGCGTCGAGGCACGGACCGATCTGCGCGACCTTGCCGTTGGCCACCAGCAGGTCGGCCACATCGTCGCGGCCACTGGCCGGGTCGAGGATGCGTCCGTTTCGGATCAAAAGCGTGGTCATGATTTTTCCCGGATCTCGTTTCTGTAATTTGGCTGCAATAAATCAAGAACATCACTTGGCAAATATATATAATTCTGTGGGGGTCTTAATTTGTCGTCTATATCCGACAAAGCAAGAGAATGTTTCAACGGCCACACTTTACCTATTTGGATCGCAACTCCTTTGTCGGTATTGGAATAATAATCGTCGTAATCTTCTTTCGAAATACCTCCAACTTTTTTGTACCTATTCCAGAGTCTCCCGGGTGAGTCGGTGTCTCTTCCTGAGACCTCAAAACAACCAACAACACGCATTGTCGGTTTACTGGCGTATATCAGGACATGTGAGACGTGTTGCCGGAAAAAGGCCTTTCTAAACTCAACTCGTTTGCTTCCAGAAAGAATCTGATTTGCATATATCGGACGAATTGCAAGAAGTGCTACATTTGTAACTGCGTTCGGATCCACGGTTTTACTTCCTCTGGAACTTGTTGTATCGTCTGGGGTGGCGCTTTAACAACCCCATTTTCGATCAATTCGGACAATGGAATGATCACATCTTGTCGTAACACTTTGACTTGTCGGAAGAGAATAGCCAAAACCTCTCCACGCGCACACATCTCTTGAATTTCCTCGAAACGATAAACCGTTCGTTTTCCTGCAAACTGAGCTATTTTCTCCGGTTCTTGAGATGCCATCGTCGCTTCACGCGATAACGGCTGTTGGCGTTGTTGAGGCGACG
>DAOPYU010000184.1:0-8606 GCA_035353095.1 Candidatus Sumerlaeota bacterium
CCCCGTTCGCTTCGCAGGGAGAGTTCACCCCCGAGAAGTTCCACCAGTTTGCGGCTGATGTACAATCCCAGTCCCACGCCGCCGGTGGCGTTGCCCCGGGCCTGCGTGAACGGTTCGAAGAGGCGCTCCTGATCTTCCCGGGGGATTCCCGGCCCCGTATCCTGGACTTCGAACCCGAGCGTCTGTATTTCTTCCTGGGCCCGCGCCCGAATCACGACGACCCCCTCCCGGGTGAATTTGATCGCGTTGCCTGTCAGGTTGATGAGAATCTGTTTGATCCGTTTCTCGTCGGTTCGGACATAGAGGGGGAGCGAGGGGTCCAGTTCGAGGCGAAAGGCAAGGCGCCGGGTCTGGGCGTGGGGACGCATGATTTCCTCGACTCCCAGCAACATGCGGCGGACGTCGAACGAGGTGTCGTAGCGGGAGGTCTGGCCCGATTCGAGTTTGGACATTTCGAGCACATCGTTGATCAGGTCCAGCAGGAGTTCGCCGCTGCGGTTGATGGTTTCGATGTTTTCCTTCTGGCTTTCGGTCAGGGTGGGGTCGTCGCGCATGAGCTGCGAGAACCCGAGGACGGCGTTGAGCGGGGTGCGCAGTTCGTGGGTCACGGAGGCCAGAAAGATGCTTTTGGCCTGGTTGGCCGCCTCGGCGGCTTCCTTGGCCTGTCGCAGGAGCCGGTTCGATTCCGCCAGCTGACGTGTCCGCGACTCCACCAGATCCTGCAGGCGTTCGTGGTAGTGGAGCAGTTCCTGCCGGGCCTGCTTGCGTTGCAGGATGCGCCACATGCCGGTCATCAACAGGGTGATCTGGCGGATGTCCGATTCGTCGTAGTTGGTGGATTTGTTGGCCACCCCGGCGACGATGGCGATTTTCGGTCCATCGAAAACAGGGACGTTCATGGTGCGTTGCAGGGACGTTCGAGCGGGGGGGAAGCAGGTCTCGAGCGTACAGGACGGAGTGTCGGTATTGCAGAGCAGGGGTTGGCGCTGTTTGAGGATTCGCTCCCAAGGCCCCACGCTCTTAACGGTACAGGTGCGGGGGCCGGTGTCTTGTTTATCTCCCTCCCGGACGGATTCCGAACAGGCTTCCAGCGTCAGAACGCGTTCGTCCGGGCTGACGAAGGCGATGTAGCCGACGTCACTTTGGGTCAGGCGGATTACCTCGGTCAAGGTTCGGGTCAGGATGTCCTGGCGGGGCATTTCTTCCATCTGATTGAGTTGCAGCAGCGCCTCGAGCCGCATTTCATTGAGTCGGAGCGCCTGTACCGCCCGGTTCTGTTCCGTAATATCCTCGGCGGAACAAACCGCTTCCTCGACCTCTCCGTCGGCATTGAAGATGGGGGCGCGCAGGATCTGAAACAGGTGGGGGCGGCATTGGATGTCCATATGCCACTCTTCGGAACGCACGGCGCTTTTCCCCTCGAAGACCCGGCGGTTTGCGTCGAGATGGGTTTGCAATTCCTCTTCGGATGTCACGACGCTCGAGATCGGGTGGTGTTCGATGCTCGATTTGGGATAACCGCAGAATTCCGCAAAGGCGCGATTGACGGTGCCGAAGGTTTCCATGTCTTTCAGGCGCCAGACCCGAGTCTCGATCTTGTCGAAGAGAAAAGCCCGTTCTTCGGCCATGTGGGTCAGGGCCCGGCGGACCCGCTCGTCACGCATCTGGAGGATGTAGAGCAGCAACAGAAAACCGGCCAGAAGCAGACTGAACAGGAGGGGGATCGCCTGGAATTGCGTTATCTTGCGCGCCCAGTAGTGGGCGTCCACATCCGCCGCCAGAATGGCGACACAATGCCCCTGCGAGTCGAAAAGGGGAATGGCGCTTGAGACCCACACGCCCCAGGAATCTTTTTGAGGGCCCCGGGTGCCGGCCACCTCGTTCTCGACGAAAGCGCGGAACTCCGGATCTTCATCCTCATAGACCGAACCGGGAGGGGAGTAGTCGGGAGAATTTTCCGGCTCGGAATCGCACAGGAAGACGATTTTGCCTTCTATCAATCGTACCAGGTAGTAGAAACGAACATCCGAAGCGGCGTGGCGCAAACGGGTCAGGTGATCTTTCAGGCGCAGGTAGGCGGGATCGTTTGCGTCGCGGGCGGTTCCGCTGAGCGCCGCCACATCCGCAATCGGAATACCGACTGCCGCCGCGAGGGTTCTTTCCTGAAGAATCGTGCGGGTTCGGCTGTCCGTGGCTTTCCCGACCCAGAATGACCCGGCCACCCCCCCTCCCAACGCGAGGGCGATGAGAACAAACAGCAGGTGTTTACTGGTAAACCCAGGGAATGACGTCTCGGATTTCATGGAAGACTTCCCGGCTTTTCTGGAACCGACAGTTTGCGATATCCGTAAGAAAGATCCCTCCAGCCCGGCAGACGGCCCACAGCCGTGGCGAACTGTTCATTCCCGTTTCCTCGGGTTCAATCCCTGTTTCAAAAACAAACCGGTCTGAGTGGGTGAAAAACCGGCAAACCAGACAAGGAGTGTTCCTGTTCGCAAAGGTCATATACGGAAAATCGTCGGTATTTTTCGCGTATCCAGACAATTCCAGCATACAAAGTGTCGGCTTAGAGTCAAGAGAATCTCACGCCCAGTTTTTCGGCTACGCCCCCTCCGGCCAAGAGGGGGAACGGGGGTTTTTATGGATAGCCAGAAGACGTTCTTCGTTTCGGGGGACATCTCATACGAATTTGCATTCAAGATGACACAAACCCTCGAAGGGGGTCGTGCTGAAACCGCTTTATTCAACCACGAAAGAACACAAGAAGGCCTGGCGCAACGGAGCCGCAACCAAAATGTAAACCACGAAAGACACGAAGGACACGAAAACCGCGCTTTTCGTGTCCTTCGTGCCTTTCGTGGTTAAAACATGGGTTCCTGCATCGTTCTTTTGTACTGGGAAAGAACGTCGCAGATTGCGTAGATTCTGCGAGAGAGTCGTACGAAAGCCCCCTCTTCTTTCGAGTATTTCGCACCTTTCGCGGTTAAGGGGTCTGCGGTATCCTTTTGATTGCAACTGGGTATCAGGCCGTTTCACCGGGGATTTCTTCCGTTTCCGCATCGGAGGCGGTTCGATTCGCCGGCCACAGCCAGCCGATGGTCAGAAGCACCGCCGCCGCCGAAAGGACACAGGCGGCCAGATAGTTGTAGCCGATACTCGGCGCCAGCCAGCTGAGCGCCTCGGGGGCTTTCAGTTCCCAGACCTTGTACTCGATCCAGTAGAAAACAGCCGCCGTCACCGCGCCGGTGAGGGACGCGCCGAGAATGGCCCCGGAACCCGCCCGGCCCCATCCCCAGGCCATCAGGGGAATCGCGATGGCCGCCGACAGGACCCCGGAGGAAATATAGTAGATATCGCCGAGGCGATCCGCCCACAGGGCGTACAGGAAGGCGACAAAGAGAACCAACACGGAGGTGATGCGGCTGACACGGCGTCCTTCCGGTCCACGTGTTCTCAAAAGGTCATTCCCCAGGGCCATCGCCGCGACTCCGGCGAAGGTGTCCACGGTGGACATCTGACAGGCGATGATCCCCAGAAACATCCAGGTGGCGGTCAGGGGGGGCATTCCGGCGATCAGGGCCGAGATGATTCCAATGGCTCCGCTTTTGGGGCCGCCCACGGCCGCGGCTTCCGCTCCGGCTTCGGGGGGGAACGCGGCGAGCGCCAGGAAAGCCACGATGGACGGGATCACCACCACAAAAATGCCCACCAGAAGGCACGTGGCCCATGCTGCGCGACGGGCGTCTTTCTGAGAACGCGTCGCCTGCATCCGGAGCCAGAGGTCTTGTTCAATGGCCCAACCGGGCAGATAACCGATCAGCAGAATGACCGGGAACAAGATGCCCAGATTGCCCAGGCTGAAGACCGGCGCGCCCTTTTCCAGTCCGGGCGGATTGGAAGCGGCAATGGCTTCCAGAATCTTGCCGCCCGTCGCCGCGGAAGCGGAATGCCAGGCCTGGATGAGGAGGATCACCATGAAAACAATCATCAGGGCGAATTGAAGCACATCGGTATGGACGATGGCGCGGAACCCGCCCCGCCACGTGTAGATCATGATGGGGACGACGAACGCCAGCAGCGCGATCCAGCCCTGCTCCGGGCTGAGGCCCAACTGCGCGCCCAGCAGGGTTTTCACCATGACCAGTTCCGCCCCCGTCCAACTCACGAACACACCGAGGCTGAACAGCCCGGTCAACCGTCGCGCCGTCAGGCCGAAACGCGATTCCATCGCGTTGGCAATGCTGAAAAAGGGGACACGGCGGTACACCGGAACAAAAATGACAATCCCGATGACCAGAATGAGCCACGGCAACGGCAGGGTCCACAATCCCGTCGCGCCGAGCATATAAACCTGGCCCATGCCGAACCCGATCCAGCCGAGCATCAGCCACCCGGCGGTGAGGGAGGCGGACAGTTGCCACCACGGCATGCCTTTCGGGCCGCCGCTCCAGAAGCTTTCCGCGTCGGGATCGTGCCCCGTTGTGCGGAAGCTGAGCCCGATCATGACCAGGGAATAGAGGGCAAAAATGATCCAGAGAACGGTGGGGGACATGGGATTGATTTCTCCTTTTGAGTTCCACATTCCGCGGGGCGATGTTTTTCCTGTGATTCTCACGCGCCGCCATGATACGGTTGCCGATACCGGAAATCAAATTAAAGTCGCAAGGTTGCCTGGACTTTTTGAGTTCTTTCACCGATTCCGGGAATGCGTGGAAAATTCCGGGATCACCGGGAAAACCCGAGAACCGGGCACGAAGAGACGGGCTGAAAAACGGGCGCATATTAAGCTTTCCCTGACCGCGATACGTGGCTATAATCCGACGAGGATGGGCTTTCCGGCTGGGCCGGTGAATGGAATGGAGAGGGATTGTGATCGAAAAGCTGCGGCAACAGATAGACGAGTGCGACCGGCAGATCATCGAGCTGCTCAGCAAGCGGGCCGACGCCGCGTTCGCCATCGGCCAGTACAAGAAAGAACACAACCTGCCTTTTTACGATGCCGGGCGTCAGAAAATGGTACTCGACCGCCTGTGCAAACTCAACCAGGGAGCGTTTCCGAACCGGGGGTTGCGTCAGGTCTTTTCCGAAATCATGTCGGCCTGTCTGGGTCTCGAGGAACCGCTTTCGATCGGCTTTCTGGGTCCCGAGGCCACCTTCACCCACATGGCCGCCAAGGAACTTTTCGGTTCATCGGCCAATTGCGTCCCCTACAAGTGCATCTCGGACGTCTTCATGGCGTGTGAGAAGGGGTGGACCGATTACGGCGTGGTGCCGATCGAAAACTCGGCCATCGGCGTGGTCCACGAGACCCTCGACCGATTCACCGACACCAACCTGATCATCTGCTCGGAAATCACCCTCTCGATCCACCACTCGCTTATGGCGAATTGTACCCTTGAGGAGATCAAGCGGGTGTACTCGAAACCCGAGGCGCTCCTGCAGTGCCGCGGGTGGCTGAAGGAAAACCTGCCGTCGGTCGAGCTGCGCGAGGAGGATTCGACGAGCGAGGGCGCCCGGCGCGCCTCGGAAGAACCCAACTCGGCCGCCATCGCCAGCGAACTGGCCGCCCGGCTCTACAATGTCAAGATCCTGGTGCGCGGCATCGAGGATATCAAGGACAACATCACCCGCTTCTGGGTGATCGGCCGCAGCCCCTCGGCGTCCACCGGCAACGACAAGACGAGTATCATGTTTTCGGTCAAGGACCGCCCCGGCGCGCTCTACGACCTGCTCAAACCGTTCCACCGCGAGAAGATCAACCTGACGAAGATCGAGTCGCGCCCCACGAAGCGCCGCCCCTGGGAGTATGTCTTCTTTGTGGACCTGCTGGGCCACTCGTCCCAGAAAAATATCGGCAACGTGCTCGCCGAAATCGAAGAGCATTGCGAGTTCCTCAAGATCATGGGATCGTACCCGCGCGACGACCAGCCCCACTGAGTCGCCGCCTCTGAGAAAGGATCATGATGCAACCGTTTCCCGAACCCAAAACCTTCATTCCGGCGATTCTCCCCTACCCGCCCGGCAAACCGATCGAGGACGTTCAGCGCGAATACGGCCTCGACTCGGTCATCAAACTGGCCTCGAACGAGAACCCGCTGGGTCCCTCGCCCAAGGCCGTCAAGGCCATGGCCAAAGTAGCCGGTGAAATGCACTTGTATCCCGATGGCGCGGGGTTTTACCTCAAGCAGGCCCTGGCGCGTAAACACGGCGTGAAGCCCGAGCAGATCTGTCTGGCCAACGGCTCCGACGAAATCACCGACCTGATCGCGATAGCCTATATCGAACCGTCGCACAATGTGGTCGTCTCGCAGTACGACTTTATCAGCTACCGCCTGGCGGCCATGATGGTGGGGGCCGAGGTGCGCGAGGCGCCGCTGCGCAGCGACTGGCGCGCCGACGTCCGGGCGCTGCTCGAAAAGGTGGATGCCAACACCCGCCTGGTCTGTATCGCCAACCCGAGCAACCCCATCGGGACGATGGTCAAGCGCGCCGAACTCACCGAGTTCCTCAACAAGGTGCCGCCGACCACGCTGGTGCTGATTGACGAGGCGTATTGCGACTACGCGCAGGACAAGGCCTACCCCAACGGCCTGACCTACCTCAAGAAGCATCCGAACCTGATTGTGACGCGCACGTTTTCGAAGGCGTATGGGATGGCGGGGTTGCGCATCGGGGCCGGGTTCGCGCACCCGGAGATCGTGAAGAACTTCGACCGGGTCCGGGCGCCCTTCAACACCAGCCGCATGGCTCAGGCCGCCGCTGTGGCCGCGCTCGACGACACCGCCCACCTCAAGCGGGCCGTCGAGACCAACGAAAAAGGGCGAGCCCTGCTCGAAACCGCGTTCAAGAAAATGGGGCTGGACTACGTGCCCAGCCAGACGAATTTCCTGTTGATCGAAGTGGGGTACGGGGCCGAAATCACCGAAGCGCTCATGCGCCTCGGGGTCATCGTGCGCCCGATGGGGGGCTACGGCCTGCCCAATCATATCCGCGTGACCATCGGGACGCCAGCCGAGAACCGTCGCTTCCTGGCCGCGCTCAAGTGCGTCATGGCCTGAGGCCTCCCGCGCATGAGGCGTGGGGTCACACGAAGACACGAAGGACACGAAGAACCGCCTGAGGCCCTGCGCGCGCGAGATGTGAGGTGTGAGAAAATTTCATCAGGGAGGCCCCGAAGGGGCCGCCCTTGAGTAGCCGTGGGTGACCGAAGGCAACCCACGGAAGACGGTTTGGAGCGTTTGCACCCTGAAGGGGTGCCCCAATGTCGGAAACGAAACGACAAAGGGAAACAGAACCCCATTGATACGGAGTGCCCCCCGGTGCTATTCGGACGCCGCAAAAAACAGCCCATCGAAATCAACCCGGCCGAGGAAGCCCGCATGGTGCTCTCCAAAGTGCCCGACGATGACCCGCTGGCCAACCACCGTTTCCGGTGTGTCGCCATCAGCGGCGTGGGGCTGCTGGGCGGTTCGCTGGGTCTGGCGCTGTGCCAGATGGATCTGGCCGAGCAGGTCGTGGGAATCGGGCGCAGCGCCGCGCGTCTCGAACAGGCTGTCGAGGCGGGCGCTTTGGACAGCTGGTCGCTCGAACTCGAGGAAGTCTGCGCCGAGGCGGACCTGATCGTGTTGTGCGGCCCGGTTTCGGTCATTCACGAGCAGTTGCCCGTGGCTATGGCCAGCGCCCAGCCGGGCGCCGTCATCACGGACGTCGGCAGCACCAAGCGCTCCATCGTCGAGCGTGCCACCCGCTGCGAGCGCGAGGGGGTGCATTTCGTCGGGTCGCACCCGATGGCCGGGTCGGAGAAGAGTGGCGCGCAGTACGCCCAGGCCGACCTCTACAAGGATGCGACCTGCATCGTCACCCCCGCGCTCACCACGGACGAATCGGCCCTTAACCTGGTACATTACCTCTGGCGTTCCGTGGGCATGGACGTGGTGGACATTCTGCCCAACCGCCACGACCGGCTCGTGGCGCTCATCAGCCACCTGCCCCACGTGGCCGCCTCGGTCATCAGCAACCTGGTGCAGGAGTCGGGCGGAAACCAGATTGACCAGCTGCGCCGCATCGCCGCCAACGGGTTCCGCGACACCACCCGCGTCGCCATGGGAAGCGTTGAGATGTGGACCGACATCCTGACGGACAACTCCGAAGCGGTCATCGAGGTCATTGACGGCGCGCTCAACCATCTCTACCAGCTGCGCGGCGACCTGCTGAGTGGCAACACCCCCGGCGTCGCCGCCTTCCTCAAAAACGCCTCCGACCTGCGGCGGCAGTTCTGAAACGAATTAGAATTTCAAATGACACAAACAAAGAGTCATGAGAGGGAGTTCTTTGTGTCTTTGTGTGATTTTTTTCAAACGATTCCAAGCGCCTTTGCCTGAATCTTTTTCGAACCGCATTTCACACAAAGGCACAAAGACACGAAGTTTTTTTCCGAATCAAGGAAGGGATCGGTTCCCTCGGGGAGTATTGCATCGAGGCCCGAAACTCTATCGCTGTTCTCCCTTTAGTTCATTTGTTCTATTTTGAATGCAACCGGGTCGGGCGCTATTGTTCCATCTTCCTTACCTTGCGCAGGAAGGCGTTGAGGGCGTCGAGTTGGGCTT
>DAOPYU010000185.1:0-8587 GCA_035353095.1 Candidatus Sumerlaeota bacterium
CGACCAAACAAGGAAAGCGACCTGGGTGACATATGTCAAGAAGGTAGGGGTTGCCCAATCATTGAATTCGCCAGGATTGGGGCACCCCTTCAGGGTGCGATCAGGGGCATTCCTTTCCGTGGGTTCCCTTCGGTCACCCACGGCTGGCTTACAAGCCTGCGAAGCAATTCATGGGAGGCCCCTTCGGGGCCGTGATTGGAGTTTCCCCCCAGAATCTACGTTGCTTTCGAGACTTCCCCTCATGCCCTGCTAGACAATGAGGAGTTCCTGCTCCCGATCCCGCTCCACACGCAATTGCGTTCTTTCTTACTTGCCCCCTCTGGAAGATCTCGCGTAAAGTAGAGTATCGAGAGGGCAGCGGGTCCCCCCTGTCCCGGGAAACCTCAGACCAACCCGACCGACTATTCCCATTCCGACGCCAGACGAGAGGGCCCCCTTCGCTCGTTTCGATCCCTCAAAAGAGTTTTTCATGCCGGAAACTTCGACCGATCAGATCGCCCCCAAGACGCCGGAAGTGTCCCCGCCCCCCAGAACCCCGGGGGACGGAACTCTGCTCCTGACCCTGATGGGGGTCCACACACTCCTGCGGCTCGCCCTCCTGAACGTGAATCAGGGGGAGTACACCGACGGTATCCTGCAACTGACCCAGTTTGAACGGACAGACTCCTTCTGGCCCCCGCTCTATACGGCGCTGGTATGGCTGCCGCGGCTCTGCGGCCTGGAGGCACTGACGGCTGGACGGCTGGTGTCGGTGGCGGCATCGGTTGCGCTCCTGCCCGCCCTCTGGCGGACCGCCCGGACGTGGGCCGGACGCCGCAGCGCCCTCTTCGCCGGAATCCTTTATACCGTCTCCCCCGTTGTGATGCGCTGGTCCATCCGGGTCATGACCGACATGACCTTTGTGTGCCTGTTCCAATGGGCCTGTGCCGCGGTTCTGCTTCTCTGGAGCCGCGGAAACACACAAAACCCGTCGGAATCGGCGCTCTCCCCGTCCTCTCCGGCTGTCAAAAGAAACGGGCAGGAGCCCCTGCGCCAGCGTCCGGGGCTGACCTTGACCGGGTTGACCCTTCTGTCCGTCCTGGCCACCCTGACCCGCTATCAGGGGCTTTTACTTGCGCCGGTGGTGGCCGTCACCTTCGTGGCTCTGTGGTTGGGCCGGTTGCCTGCGGCGCGCGGCCAACGCCACCGTCCCTGGGGGGCGCTGGCCGCTCAACTGACTTGGCTGGCCTTGCCCGCCTGGCTGCTGTTCCAGCGGTTCGGCCACATCCAGCAGGTCGCCAACCGTGTCCCACCGGGCGATCTCTGGACCGTGGTGACCACCTACTGGGGACGCTTCGAGATGTTCCTTTATCTGACCCCCTACATTCTGACCCTGCCCGTCTTTGTCTTCTTCATGGCCGGCCTGCTGACAAAACCTGCGAGCGCGCAGACGAAGGAAGCAACCTCGCCCCTCCCCCTGCGCCGCTTCTTCCTGTACTGCTCGGTCTGCGTCCTCGTGGCCCAAACCGCTTTTCTCTCGTTTCAGGAACGTTACCTCCTGCCCCTGCTCCCCTTCGCGTTCATCTGCGCGGGCGCAGGCATGGCCCGGAGTGAAGAGGCCCTGACCCAATGGGGCAAACGCGGTCACACGGTTTTTCAGGCGCTGGTTCTCCTGACCGTTTGCTGGTCCTTCGGGTTTGGTCTCCTGGCGATCGCGCTTCAGCGCGGCGCCTTCGCCGACCTGTACGACGCCGGACACTATCTGCGCAGCCTCACCGACCTGCCACCAGATACCCGGATCTACACCACCGAGTCCTACGGCCCCAATCCGGGGATGGAAGGCATTCATCTCGCCTTCGTCTCGGGACGCAAGGCGCTGCCCCTGCTGGGGAAGACGGGCGACCTGGCCCAGATGGCCCCCGGTTCGCTCGTGGTGATCGACAGCCGCAGCATCCAGGGCTGGGACCCCTCCGCTCCCCCCACCGACCCGGCTCAGGGTTTCGGTCGGTACCAGAACTTCATCCAATACCTGAAAACCCGCTACAATCTGAAACTATTGAGAGATGCGGAGTTCACCCACAGCACCATTCCCCTGCTTCCCGACATTATGGGAGCCGGAGGGGAACAGAGCGAAACCGCCTGGCTGGCGCGTTATCAGCAACAGATGTTCAAGACCTGCATTTTTGTAGTTGAAGCAAAACCCTAGATTGGGGTTTATTACAACAGGCGCCGGACCAACAAGCGGGACAAATACGGAGTCTGTCCAGAAGACGTTCCTGTCAGACCGATGAGAATGCGGATCCTATGCGAATACTGAACCATGCCGTCTATATCCACGCGCCCCAGGAAAACTGCACGACGTTTGTGGACAAGCTTGCCCAGGAAGGCTTCTCGTGCGACCTGCTGCCGGCCGACAACGACCTCATGGTTCGTATCCGGAATCTGGAACCCGCCATTGTCCTGTTGAGCGCCGAACTGGGCCGCGCCACCATCGGCAAACTGACGGAAAACGTCAAGGAGTGGCTGCCGGATGTGCCGGTGCTGCTGGTGCTGCAACACGCCGAGGCGCCCCCGGATGTCCCCGATTTCTCGGCAGCCGACGGGATCTGTTACTCCAGCATGCCCTCCGTCCATCTGGCGCTGTTGTTGCGCGGCGTCGTGCGCTCCTCCTTCAAGATTCAGAAGCTGGCCCACGTCAACCAGAAATTGAACGAAATTTCCATCACGGACGCCCTGACCGGTCTGCACAACCGAGGCTACATGATTGACCGGCTCAACCAGGAATTCAAACGCGCCGGACGCAACCACGAAGTGCTCTCGTGCCTGATGATCGACCTGGACCACTTCAAGCAGGTCAACGACACCTACGGACACAAGTTCGGCGATGTGGTTCTGCAAACCGTCGCCTCACGCTTGAAATCCCTGATTCGCGAAACCGACGTGTTTGGACGCTATGGCGGAGAGGAATTTCTGCTCCTCCTTCCCAATTGTAACGCCCGTGACGCCCAACAACTGGCCGAAAAACTCCGGTCCGGACTCGAACGCGAACCCGTGACACACGAGTACTTCTCCCTGATGGTCACCGCCAGCTTCGGCGTTGCCTCCACCGAAAACAGCGAAGTCATCACCTCCGATCATCTCCTGCAACACTCGGACCGCGCCCTCTACCGGGCCAAGGAAACCGGGCGCAACCGCGTCTGCGTCATCACCGATCCGGATCCCTCACACCGCAAGACCCACCCGGAACTGGCAAGCGCTTCCGTCCCCTCCCATGAACGCATGCTGATAGATGTCGTTTCCGCGGCCCCCGACGGGGGGCCCTGTGTGCAGATGCTGGCCCAATTCCGGGAATACGAAACCGCCCTCCACGCCTCCGAGGAGGACTTCCTCCAAGCCTTCCGGGAACGCGAACCCCAAGTCATCCTGCTGGACCAGATTTCTCCCGGCATTGACGGCCAGGCCTTGTGCCGCCATCTCAAAGCCCACGTACAGGATCTCTTCATCCCGATCCTGCTCTTCGTGTCGGACCCCGATGTTCTGAATCTGGAAAGTGCGCACTCGGACGGGGTATTCGAAATCCTGACGGCCAATCTGCCCGAGCGCGACTTTCTGGCACGCCTGCGTTCCATGCTCTACCTGAAAAGCCTTTATGACCGGTGGCGCGTCACGTACAGAGACTTGACAATGGCCCGCACCCGACTCGTCAAGGCGGAACGCCTGACCGCCCTGGGCGAAATGGCCACCGGCGTCGCCCACGACTTCAACAACATTCTGTCCGCCATCCTCGGACGTACCCAGTTGATCCGCCAGCGCATTGACCAACCGGACATTCTCAAAAGCCTCAGCGTAATCGAGCAAGCGGCCATGGATGGGGCCACCACCATCCGCCGCATCCAGGAGTTCGCCCGGTCAACGACCGATCAGGCCGATTATCAGGGCCTGGATATGGCCGTGATCGTCCACGATTGCATCCAGATGACGCGAACCCGCTGGAAGGACGAAGCCGAGCTTCAGGGGATTTCCTACCGGTTCCGGACCGACTTTCCCGGTCCCCTGCCCGTAACCGGCAACCCCGCCGAACTGCGCGAAGTGATCACCAACCTGCTGATGAACGCCCTCGATGCCATGGCGCGGGGCGGCGAGATGTGGTTCCGCGGCCTGATTCTGGATAACGAAGTCATCCTGGAAGTTCAGGATTCGGGCGAAGGGATGGAAGAAGCGGTCCTGAAACGGATCTTCGACCCCTTCTTTTCGACCAAAGAAGGAGAAGGAACCGGCCTGGGCCTGTCGGTCAGTTATGGCATTGTCTCACGCCATGGCGGGCGGATCGAGTGCTCGAGCAAGAAGGGGGAAGGGACCGTTTTCCGCATCACCCTGCCCCTGCGCGAGGAACCCCTGCCCGAAGAAAAAACCGAAGCCTGGCTGCATGAATCGCAAACCCATGCGGGCGAAACGAATCTGGCGCGCTCCATCCGGGTCCTGGTGGTGGACGATGAAGCCCCGATTCGCGAAATCTTTCACGAAGTCCTGACCAGTGAAACCCACACCGTGCTCGTGGCGGAATCCGGAGAAGAAGCGTTGCAAATCCTCAGCCGGGAACCGATTGACCTGGTTTTCACGGACTTGAGTATGCCGGGCATGAGCGGGTGGGAAGTGTCCATGCGCATCCACCAGATGTATCCGGACCTGCCCATCGTCCTGACGTCGGGGTGGGGAGCGGACTTCAACCTCGAACGGCTGCGGGCCCACGGGGTTTCCTACGTGCTGGCCAAACCCGTGCCCTTCCTCTCCATCACGGCTCTGGTCCACCACGTGGCCCAGGGCAACCGTCTCACCCTCGAAGACACCTTCTGACCCTGCTCAGCTCTTTTTCCTCAACCGCTCGGGGATAAAAAGAGACGTCGCGCCGACGAACAACCGGACGGCGCGACATGGAAGGATTTGTTTGGAAGGTAATGGCTGTTCTCTTGGGTAAAGGTTGGTAGCTTTCTTTGAGGTGGGGTGTTTGGAGGCCTTTCAGCCGAATGCCCTCGGCCCAGGGGTTTTACGTACCGCTCAATTCTGCTCTCTTATACAGCAGATACCGTGCCAGACCAAAAACACGACACAAAAACAATCATATTACATTGATTTCAGGTGAGATAGATAACTCTCCATCCGTTCTGAAAGTTTTTCAGGGGGGATAACTCCCCCAAAGAGCTCAATCTATTGAACACTCCCCCCTCATTTTCTGGCCCACAAATCCCAATCCCCCCACAACTCTCTCTCCAGAGCCCGCACAGGAAACACAATAGAATACTGATAATAGAAGAGATATGGATTTTACCCAATAACAGATCTCCCGATTCTACCGCTTTCACCCGTTTTTCTGACATTCCACGTCTCTTCACATTTTTCTCTCGAATCCCCCTGGCACTTTCAGCCAAATCCCTCCTCCAGTCCAATACGCCCCTTCCACGAAAGTCATTCAGATTACTGATATTATTCGAGATAGATTCATAGACAGGGACAAAATCAAAATGAGGGGAAAGAATCGTCTCTCCCCTCATTCGAGAAAAAGGTGTTGAATAATTTGTACACATGACTGAAGTATGTGTCTATTTCATTGTACAGAGTTCCTCCTGCCCGGGTGGACGGTCTCGAGTCGGCCTACTCCAGAATCAGGTCATAACAGAAGGCCTGACCGTCGTGGCGCCAGGAGACGGCCCCCGGCTCTTCCCGCCAAACCACCGTCCTCAACTCCCGCTCCTCCGCATCGCGCGCCACTACGGCCTTGACCCGAACGGCCTTCCCCGCCGCATTGGCCCCGAGCGCCTCCAATCGGAGTGTCAAGTCGAACGCCGGACTGGCGGGCAGGGGAATCACCCGATACCCGGAATTCTGCTTCAGAATCCGAAACGCGCCGTCCGTCTTGACCCACCTGAAATCCACGGGGGACTCGTCGGTATGGGGGGAGAACTCCGCCGCGGCGGCCTGAACTTCCTGCGGAACCTGCCACTGAATCTCGGCGATCCGGCCGTCCCGCCGGACCACCAGAAGGGTCCCGACCCAGTTTGCGCCACTCCGGACGCCGGGTACCCGCGGTCCCCTCAAATTCAACTGGTGGCTGCCCGGCTTGTACATCCCATACCCCAGTTGATAGGTCCCTTCGGCATCTTGCGGAATTGTGACGGTCCGGTGGCTGCGGACGGTTCCCTTCCAGCCGGTCGTGGCCGGTTCGGGCCGGTAATCGTCCTGAAACGCGATCTTGTCCTCGCGGGCCGTCTTTGTGCCGTAAAAATGGCCGAAAACGGTCATGGGCTCGCGCGTCGCGGCACCAGCCTCCCACACCAGATCGTACTCGATCTGGCGCTCACCCGCCCGGCGGAAGTTTTCCACCCGTGGGCCAATGGGCCACGGACGGTCCGGGTCGAAACTGCGCGTATTGAAATACCAGGCCGACTGACCGGTCGCATACTCGCGCACAGAGTCCTGAACCCGTTCGACCCCGCTACGCGCTCCATCCGATCCCTCGACCCGGAAGCCGTCGGGAGGCAGAACACACCCCTCCATCGGTTTCCAGTCGTTCGTGCCTCTGTTCACATAAACCCACGTTCCGTTGTCCCACACCACGCACTGGCGGTGGATGTCGGGCTTGCCATCGTCTCCCTTTCCGAATTCAACCCGGACAATCTCGCGTTGCGCCAGATTACGCGCCACGGCCTGCGCCAGCCAGTACTTGCGGACGGCCTGGCGGCCCCACGCCTCGGCATCCACCATGAGCGCGTGGCCGGTCAGGATTTCGGCGGAAATGTAATCGTCCGACATGATCCCGTGGTCGGCCCGCGAACGATCCGACTGATACCGCGAGGAATACCCGACCCCGTGCAGGATGAAACGGCTGTGGTTGACGGCGTCGTACCAGGGGACCCGTTCCCAATCCTTGCACCGGATCTGAAGGGCAAAGGGCTTGGAGTCCGGGCTGAGCATGAGGAACTGACAGTCGGCGCCGTCGAGGAAACCGATCAACTGGTCGTTGCCCGCCTCGGAGGTGGTGGGGGCGTCTCCTCCCAGATAGTTCCGAATCCAGGCGAACGCCTCGCCCCATTTCTGGCGCGTCTCGACCGCCGGGTGAAACTGCCCCGAACGGTCATAAAAATCGAAATAACCGATGGAAGAAAAGACGTCCATGAAGTAATGGGTCGGCGCCACCCCCTCCTTGACGAGTTTCAGATTGCGCTGCAGAACCGGCATGAACGCGTCCGGGCGCCAGCGGTACGACTGCGCCCCGCCGTCCGGAATCCCCTCGTTGAGCCACGCCTTGATCGGGTCGCCCCCGCGCGAGAAAATGATCGAGTCGTACGAATACCCCTCGGCGTCGGGGTAGAAATCAATGTAGTTGTCGTGCAGTCCCCACGGAATATCCTGCGCCCGGCACACCTCGCCGATCTTGCGCATGTCTTCCACCGTTCCCTTGGAGGGCTCCGGGGGCCAGATATCGGGCAACCGGTAGTCGTACCCCCAGCGCTGCCAGTCGTGGAGGGTCAGGAAGGAATCGGTCAGTCCATAGCGGATCGCCTCCCGCATCCGTTCGGTAATCTGCGAATAAGCCCCGCCCCAGATATCGAAACAGAAGCGGCCCGCCAACCGCCCGACGGCGGCGGAGGGTTTCTTGTCGTAGAGCGGACGGTACCGGATCGCGCAGTCCAGCGCTCCCGACTCACCCGGCACCAGTGTCAGCGTCCCCGCCTTCCCGGAACCGCGCAGCACATAGCGGGGCTCCGCCGGTTCGACCTGAAAGGAAGTGGGGGGCACATCGAGCGCCTGCAGGAGGGACAATCCGCCTTCAAAATCGCACCCGACGTGGCTCGTCGAGAGGTTGTGTCCGTCCATGACCGCCTGGAACGCTTCCGGTTCTTCGATGCGGTACCCGTGCCCGAAATAGACCGAAGGCGCCCGCCGGTCCGCCGGCCCCAGACTGAAGAGGGTCAGGTGTTCCGTACTGGTCCACGCCACCCGGACTCCCGCCCCCTCGGATCGGAAGGAAAGAGTCAGGTCGAAGGGCTTTCCGTCCAGTTCCAGATGGTGGACATAGTTCACCCGATCGTTCTCCGAAAGGACTTCGAACCCCTTCGTCCCCACCCGGCTGGGCCAGCGCAACACCGGCACATCGAGCGCGTCCACCTGGAAGCCCTTAAAATTCACGGCGCCTTTCGGACCAACCAGCGACACCACCCCATCCACCATGCCCCGCTTCGACGGCTCGAGGACCAGGGCAAACCGATCCCCTTCCGGTCCCATCAGAAACGCAGTTTTCCCATCGGCGGTTTCGCGTCCTTCGACGAGGGCGCGTCCCCGCGTCAGGTTCCGTTGGCAGACGGCTTCGAACGTCTCCTTTTTGAAGAGATCGGAAGGCCCGCCTTCTCCCACCACCACAACCGGCTCACCCCAGTAGCAGGCGTCGCAACTGGTATTCTTGTTCGGTCCCGGGTGACTCTCCAGGCGCATCAGGATCGTCTGACCGGCATAGTCGGTCAAATCCACCGAACCGTCCACCCAGACTTTCGAGTCCGTAAACTTTTCGTAGAGCACTTTCAGATTCTTCCCCTCCGGATCGCCCACCCAGACC
>DAOPYU010000186.1:0-8568 GCA_035353095.1 Candidatus Sumerlaeota bacterium
GGCCATCACCGCGTTGTAATCGAAGCGGATCGTCATGGTGTGATGCGTTCTTTCTGCACTCGAACAGGTTGTGTCTGGAGTTTCGAGACGGACGCCCGCACTGGCCGGCCGCCGGTTGACGCGCACGAACCCGACAATTCTCAGAAGACCGAAGGTCTTCCCGCGGGTTTCGCCACGCATTCTTGGGGACGATCATAAGAGCGCGTTGGGGAAAATGCAAGCGGGAAGCGAAATCAGGCGTCCGCAGGATCTGACGACGAGGGAGTGGCGGAGGGCAGGATGAGAGAGTCCAGATGGCGCAATACGCTTCGCGTGGAAACTGCGGCCAGGAGGAGAATGCAACCAAGTTCCACCAGACGCAATGGAAGCGAATCCGGTACGCCGAAAAAAATACGATGGGCGAACATCAAAACTGGGATTATTCCTCCCGCAGCCAACCGCAGAAAGAGCCGTGAGGCGCGCCGGGTCGAATCGGAAGGAGTCAACACGCGGCTGTCGAAACGAACGCGTCCCCACAAACAGATCCAGACCCATGCCCCCCACAGAAACGCGAGCCATCCCAGCATAAAACTGAGGGGACGGTACTCGATCCGGACCTCGCCGGCGCCAGCCGGAATCCGCAAAGTGAACAAATAGTTATACGCGCGGGTGGTTTCCACTTCCCGACCGTTGACCCACGCCCTCCAGCCCGGATACCAGGCCTGCCCCGTCACCATCCACCCGGGGGCGCCGGGATTCTGAACCGTGTACGCCTGACGATGGAGTCCTTCCCCCTCGAGAGGTGAAAGGGCACTGATGGAACGGCAACTCCATCCGGCAGGCCGGGTCACGACCGGCGCTTCGCGGTCCGGGTTTTCTTCAATCCAGGGTCTCGTCTTTTCCTCCGGGTCCACATAAAGACTCCATCCCGCCTCCTGGTCCACCCGATCCAGCCGGTGTCCCGGATTCTGCGTCAGAGGAGGCGGCGTGTTCCCCGGTGGAAAGAGGAAAAACCGCAGCTGGCTCGCGCGGGTCCAGTCGGTCGGGACGGGTTCCAGGAACCCCGCGCGGTAGTCGCTGTGGTTGACTCCGGCCGCTTCGTTGTGCGCCTGCATCCAGAGATCGTAATACAGGGTTCGCATGGGGGCGTACTCGGGCAGGGTGGGGATACCGGCGGCGAGGGGGAACATCATGGCCGTGTACTGTTCCACGTCGCCCAGGTTCCGCGGGTCCACCAGAATCCGGTCGCCGGGTTCCAGGTGTTTCCGGACCATTTGGGCCACATTCTCGGACACGCCTGTAAAGGGAGCCTGACGGAGGTGATTCCAATAGATGCTCTGATGCCGGATCGAGGCTCCGAGACTGAGCGCGAGCAACAGGATTCCCCCCCCCAACGCCACTTTTCGTCCCACCCCACGGAACCGCCGAACCCCTTCCTGAACCGCAAGCGCCGCCATCAGGATCAGGAACAGATTGAGGAAAGCCAGATACCGCGACAATCCCGCAAATTTCGAAAAAAATGGCAATCGCCGGAAGAGGTCGAAAATCCCCGGAGCCGCCATATAAACCGCGAGGGTCAGAATCGAGAAGACTGCAAAAAGAAAACCATACCGGCGCCGCCGATGCAACCCCAGGCAAATCCCGACCGCAACCAGCAGATACACCCCCGGTCCCAGCGCCATGTTGTTGACCGACTCCTTGCGGACGGCCAGAGCGGACTGCTGGACAAACTCGCGTACGGACCCGTAGGCCTGCGCGCCGGTGAAAAAATCCTCATCGTGTGAATAGTCCAGAAGCTTCTGGTTGGAGAACTGAATCATCTCGCCGGTGATAGCCAGCTGCGGCGCGGCCAGGATCGCACTGAACACCCAGATACCCCCAAACGCCACCAGCCAGCGTCCCCACCGCCGCCACGCGACCCGCACGCGCAACCGGCTGGCCCAGATCGCCCACCCCAGACCCGCACAGACCAACACGCCAAGACCGACTGCTCCCAAACCGTTGAAAGCACACCGCCAGCCCGGTTCCGGGAACGGAACAAAAGGACGGGGGTACCGCAGCAGCATCGCGAGAAAGAGCAGTTCCAACACGGGCAATCCGAAAGCCCCCAGGAACCTCCAGAAGGAAGCGCCAGTGGTTCGAGGAGGCGCGTAGAATTTCACAAAATGGGCGGTTCCCACAAGGGCCAGCAGCAGAATCGCCGTCAGGTTGGTCTGGGGGAAGAACAGCAGCAGCATGACCCCACCCGCCAGGGCGTACACCAGCCCCCGGGCCAGAATCGGACGAAGCAGAAACCAGTGGTTCAGAAATAACAGCAGGGGAATCCAGGTGGCGGAGTCCCCAACGGTGGGCAAGGTGATCTTGGTGATGTGCCACCCGCTGGCCTGCAGGATCAGTCCCGCCAGAAAAGCCACGACTCGGTTTGTGGCCAACGCCCGCAGGAACAGAAAACACCCCAGCCCGGCCAACCCCATATGGAACAGAAACTTCACCTTCAACATCCCTTCCGGTCCCCACACCCACAACCCGATAAAGTGGAGCGGATAGAAAGGCGCCTTCTCCGGGTTTCCGAACTCCGGGGTCCCGCCATAACTGAAGGGATTCCAGAACGGGATCACCCCTTTCTGGAAGTTTTCATAGATGAACGCCTGATGGGGACGGTGCAGAACCGGCAGGTCCATCCCCAACAACCCCTTCTCGGAAAAGATCACCGCGCCGGGATAAAGAAACGGGATCACCAGCAACGCAAACGCCAGCAGGACGTCGCGCGTGCTCCGGATGCCCGGATAAAGCGAGAAGGGAGAACGGGAGGGTGTTTTCGGGCCGCTTGGGAAGGGCATCCGTCACTCCTTGCGCCGGTTCGGGAGGAACACTGAGAAAGAATCGGTTACTCTTCGGGCCAGGGCCACGTGTCGGCCTTCGCGGCCTGGTAGTTCGCGTCGAGTTCCGGCTGGAGCAGAATCAGCGCGGCGATGCGACGAATCATTTCGGTGACGTATTCCGCCTCCTCCAGTTTCAGTCCACGACCCAGAAACGCTTTCTCGCGGTAACTCAGCCACTTCTTGATCACCTGGTAGCCACCGATGGTGTAGTTCCAGACCGGCTCGGGCACGTTGGCCCAACAGGCCGTCTCGTTCAGGTAAATATCGAGCGTCTTTTCGCCCAGCGCCTTGGACAACGTTTTGTCGGTCTGTTTTCCGATTTCCAGTTTTCCGCGCCCTGGCATGCAGACACCACTCTGGCCAGCGTGTCCCCACCCGGCGGTCAGATCCAGATGCCCCTGCGCCGGATCAACCTGACCGTCCCCGATTTTTGAAACGTTCCCAATGGATTTCAAACGCGGATCGAGTTTCCCGCAGGTCACCCCATCCGCCGGTTTTTCCGTATCGAGCAGCGCGGCTACCCGGCGACCCAGTTCCGCCGAAGCGAACAAAGCCTTCTTTGTCGCGGGCAGCGGAATGCGCGGCCAGTCCTGTCGGATGCCGTCGGCGTTTTCCGAAAGGTAGGCGGGGCTGTAGCCGATGGCCAGCGCGTGAAGCCAGATGAGGGACGCGATTTCGTGGTCCTGGTGGGGCGATCCCAGTTTCAGTTCCGTGTAATAACGCAAGGCCATATTGGAAAGATTAGCCCGATACGAGACATAGAAAGCCGCAGCCTCAAACACGCTCAACTGATGCTTGTTTTTGCCGTTTCCATCGTCGTAGCGGGTTCGCAAACGGATGGGGAAGTAGTAGGCGTGGCCACGCTGAAAGTCGTTATCGCCCAGAATTGAAGCGTAATAAACCGGCGTTCCCTCCGGATTAGCGGCGGCGCAAGGGCGGGTCATAAAAAAGGTATTCCCCTCCCAGCATTGCGCGAAGTAAGAGGGACGACAACGGTTCCAGAGGGATGGGATCGAGGAATAATACGACCAGATGGTGTCGAAGGGACGCAACGCATACCGCAGAATCCGGGTTTTGTCGAAATATTCTTCTTCCAGAGCCTTCTCGCGAGTTTTTGGAGGATCGTATCCCGCAGCCGAAACCGATAAGGTGTCAATCTTGGATTGGACTCCCTCCCAATCCAATTTCCGGTCGAAATATGCCTGCATCCGTTTCACCAATATGTCTCGATCTATATCCATCAACGTTCCGCCGCGCTTTTCCATCAGACCGTTGCTGGGGGGAACGGCACACAAAGCGGTCACCTGCGGCCAGGCGAGGTATTCCTTGTTCACTGTCGAGGGCTGGAATGAATAGCGATTCTTCTGCGCCGGTTTCGCCATTTCGTACTGCCGGTCGAAGCGTTTCTGCTTCAGACTGGCGAGTACATCCTGCCGTTTGGAAACACCCCAGTAGTTTTGAAATCGGATGGTCGGTTTCTTGCTGCGCTCTTCTTTTCGAACCATGACACAGATCGCCGTGCCGACCCGAATTCCCACCGAAGACTGTTCCGTCGAAAAAACGCTCGGGTCCGGTTTCCCATCGGGCGTAAGTTTGCCCGTCTCGCGGCTGTCCCCGTTCATGCAATCGAACCAGAGTTTGTCAAACTCGGACAGGAAACGCTGACGCATGACCACAAAGGAAGGGTCGCCGAGATACGAAAAGTTCGAGATAAACGAAACCACCCCCTTACCCGTCCGGACGATACGGCGTTCGGCGATTCGGAAAAACCGGACATAGAGGTCGTCAAGGTTGAACTTCTTGATGCCCCACCCGCCTTTATCAACCGGCGCAGTCAACCCATCCTTGTAAACATCCACCAAACCCCCTTCTTCGGCGGGACTGGTTCCGGCGAAGGCGTTGTACGGCGGATTGCCGAGGATGACGAGAATCTTGCGGTCGCGTTTCACCTCGTTTGCGGCATCGCGTTCCTCAAGCAGTTCGGGGAACATATCGCCCAGATGCGTCTTGGGATCTTTGAGCGGTTCCCATCCGGTGAGCGCGTTGGTGAGGTAAACCCCCACGCGCTGGTCACTGTCATGGTCGAGCGGCGCTCCGAGATGCCGCAGCATCAGGCCCAATTGAAGATGCGCGACGACAAAGGGCGCGGGGAGAATTTCGAAACCGAAGACCCGCTCAATAGCGGCTTTCTTGAGTTTCTGCGCCGTCAGGGCGCTGACGCCTTTTTCCTCAAACGTCTTGTGAATCCGCTTGAGCGTTTCGACCAGATAGGCCCCGGTGCCACAGCAGGGATCGAGAATGACCACATTGTCGTCGGCCAGACCATCGGGCAAACCGAGTTCCTCGCGCAGAACGGTGTCCACCCGCTCAACCTGATACTGGACAATCTCGGGCGGCGTGTACCAGACCCCCAGTTCCTTGCGCAGCTCGGGATCGTAGGCCTTGAGGAAGGGTTCGTAGAAATACTGGACGGCGTGTTCTTCCTCGAATCGGGCAAAGAACGCGGCGCGATCCACCCGATTCAACACCGCCCCGGCCCAATTCAAGACCTCGTCCACACCCAATGGCTTGAGCCGGGTGGGGGTGGCAATCTGCTCGAACAGACTCTTAATCATCGGCACGTGCAACGTCCAGCCCGCCGCGTGCCAGTCGAACCGCTCCCCGATTCCGGGATGATTGCGCGCCCACAGAACCCAGGAGGAAAACACCCCATAGAACAAGGTCTGGACCAGGGTCGCGCGAAAGAAGTGCTCCCCCTTTTCGCCCTCGAACGTCATTCCGAGCGCTTCTTCAAGTCCCCGCTTCAGACCCTCCAGCGCGGGCAGACCGGCGGCGGCCTCGACACGATAGCGCGCCTCGCGGGCGTAGGACGCCAGGAACCACGCCAGATCCTCCGGCGTGGTCAACATCGCTGCGTGGAGTAACACTCGGCTGAGAAACTCGACAAAACGACCGCCCTGTTCCCGGGCCGCTTTCTGACAATGGGTCAGCAAGTCAAGAAACGCCTCCTGAGACTGGGCCAGGGAAAAAGTCTCAAGACAGACCGGCAGGCCCGCTTCGTCGCGGCCCACCAACACGAAATCCCGGTAGTTGGTCACCAGCACCAGACCGTATTGCTTCCAGTATTTCGAGACCTGATCGCTTTTCATCCGGACAAACGAATCGTCGGACCAGGATTTGACCTCAATCACCCCCCGCTCGGGCAAAACACCCGAAACCGGTTCCTGATCCTGTGTATTCTGAAACTGATTCGCCGTGTAGAGGCCGAAGTCGGGAGAACCCGCGCCGGTATTTTTCAACTGCGGCACACACCGGACTTTCGGCTTGAACGTCGCTCCCACCTCGTTAAGCAGGCCTTCGAGCGCACCGTAGTAAGACGTTTCCGCCACCGCCGCGCCGGTCGAGTGGATACGGGCCAGATGGTTCAGGTACGTTTCAACGGGATGCATGCTCTCTTCCTGCAGGACCAAGACTGAAAACAGGACATAGTGCTTCGACCACAAGCCGCGCTTCTGTGCCATTCGGTAAAAAAAACTCAGGCGATAAAACCACCCACCAAGTCCGCATGTTACATTAAGAACTCCGCGAGATGCAACCTTCGTCGCAATGCCTCTCCCTTGACTTTTCCCCCCATCGGGCGCAGGGTATAATCATTGAGGTTATGCTGGAAGGTTCTTCTCATCCAGATCCCTGTTCGAACCTCTCAGAAGATAGAAGGGTTTTCCATGCCCCTCGAAGTGCCTTTCCAGAAAAACACCCCCCAGCCGCTCCTCTTCAAAACGCTATTTCTGTTGGTGATCCTGACACTGACTGGAAGTGGCTTCCCCGCATTGGCCGAAAAAGTGGGCTACCGCGACGGCGAAGGGGTATGGCGCATCATCGAGGACACCGACTGGCCCGCCATCCCGCCAGACAAACAGTACCTGACGGAGACCGTTGCGACCCGGGCGGCCAAGGGGGTCACCTTCTCCGTCACCTATCTGGACGTGGTCCAGGGAACCGGCAAAGGGTTCAACGACCCCTCGCTCGGGGCCACCCGACGTAGCACCGTCCAGGCGGTCCTGAACTACATCGGCTCGCAACTCAACGAAACCGGTTCCTGCCAGATCGAGTTCGAGGTCTCGCAGACGGACGGTTCCGGTGCCCTGGCCGAAGGAGGACCCTTTTTCAGTACGGCCAACACGTTCGAACCCCCGTTTCCCCTCCAGCATATCACGACGGGAACAGATCCCTCGCTCAAAAATCCCGACCTGACCGTGACGGTGGATTTCGGCTGGGCCTGGCACAACGACACTTCCACTCCGGTTCCCAGCAACCAGATAGACCTGTATTCCGTCCTGTTGCACGAGATCACACACGGCCTGGGGATCATCTCCCTGACAAAATCAAACGGATCGAGCGAGTTTTCGCCCTCCGTTGTTTATTCCACCTTCGACAATTTCCTCTACACCGGCAACGGCACAAAACTCTGGAATTCCAGCGGCGTGTTCCAGACTTCGGCGGCGAGTCTGACCGGCAGTAACGGCGGGGTAGTCTTTCGTGGCCCCCAGGCCAAGGCACAATACGGTTCCTACCCGCCCGTTTACACCCCTTCCCCCTGGTCGAGCGGGAGCAGTATTTCCCACTGGATCAACACCCTCTCCGGTTCTCCCGTCATGAAACACGCCATCGGTTACGGCGTGGCGGTCCGGACCTATGCCCCGTTTGAACTCAAGGCGCTGGCCGACCTGGGGTACACACTCCCGGTCGTGGTCGTGACGCCGGTTGCCAACTTCAAATCGAACCTCCAGAGCGGCGTCGTCCCGTTGACCGTTTCCTTCACGGATCTTTCAACCAACCAGCCCACCTCCTGGGCATGGGATTTCCAGGACGATGGGGTCGTGGACAGCACCAACCAGAACCCCACCTTCACCTACAGCGCGCCGGGCGTTTACTCCGTGCGCCTCACGGTCCGAAACACCGCCGGGTCCGATTCGCTCCAGAAACAGAACCTGGTCACAGTGGTAAAACCCACCCAGCCGGTCCTGCTGGTTTACTGAGGATCCGCGCCTCCCCGGCTTTCTCCAGGAAAGGGAACCTTTAGCCATTCTCTGTTCGGGGTTTTTCAAAACCCGAATTCTGGGGCGGGTTTGCCCCCCCCTACGGATTGAACCCCTTCTCTGGGAAACAGGGAGGGATAGAGATTCCCCCCAAAAGCGAAGCGTCGGTTTGACACACGCGGGAATCTCCTGAACCGATTGTGCGCACTCCCCGCCCCGGCCATGCGCAAAGAATGCGCACAGATCCTCCCCACCTCGGTTCACCCCCCGGCCAGAAATGGCGTTTTCCCGGTTTAATCGACGGCTCCCCTCCAGCCCAACACCAGTTTTCAAACCATCCGGAGAACGACCAGGTGGTTTGAATAACCAGAGTCTGGTGTAATCCGCCAATTCATCCCATTATCCGGACGTTTTCTCAACCCATTTCCGTTCTCTGACAACCCGGAATGTTCCAAATTGGACATTCCGGGTGTACGTTTTGGAACCCTTGTACGAGAAAAGGCCCCTTCCGGTAAGATCGCGAAATCCAATGGGTTGAAAGGCTGGGAATCTGAGAAAAAGCCCACAATTAAAGGGTCTGACCCCTGTATTTCGTCGTCTGGACCTCAGACGGAGAGAGTCCGACCGGACTTCCCCACCAACTTGGCCCGAGGTTTGCTGCTATCAGG